>SCVQ01000015.1 GCA_004296865.1 Nitrospirota bacterium | reverse complement strand
CCCAGAGGGGGAACAGGATCTCCTCCTCCCAGACGATGTGTCGTTGGAGCCCGAACTTGAACTGGACGAACGAGTTTTTGGCTGTGGCGTAGTCAGACCGTTTCAACGCTTGAAAATCCTTGAACAGGGCGTCGAGCCGTTCGTGGTCTTTCTGGAAGAATTGCTGGATCGTTGGGTGAGTCATGGCTTCTTCCTTCCTGTGTGACAGAGGCTCCTCCCCGTCCTTGTCCTTTGCGAAATGCTAAGCAAGGGCAATGCCATGAGATCGCATTGCTTTCAAAGGCGATCCTCTTCTTGGAAAAACCACAACTTGGCGTGTGGGGACGCGGATTTTGCCGGGCGACGACGGCGGCTTGCCACAGTCAGGCAGACGCGCTCTGTAGTGAAACGCTACAGCGTAGCGAGAATAGGGGTGGAGGAGGGATCGAAACCAGCTATTGTCCTTGGCAGCATTCGCCGCGAGGGCCCATCCCACCTCTCGGTCCGCGAGGTTCCATGCCGTCCCTCCCGCCGCCTGGTCCCATCATGCCCGGTCCATGCTCTCCGGCGAAGCTACGCTCGTACTGCATGATGGTCCAAATCTCTTCATCCGCCAGTTGACCGGCGAATCCAATCATGCTGGTGCCGACCGACCCATTCTTGATCACCCAGAAGATTTCGCCTTCCGTGCGATGGCGCCAGAATCCATGATGATGGAAATTACGCGGGGATGGGTCCAACCCGATCGAAGCGATCCCATCGCCCCGTCCCTCCGTACCATGACAGTTCACACAAGTACCCTTGCCTTCATAGAGGGCCTTGCCCTTCTCGACGACATCCGGCGAGTTCGGCAGAGGGCTCTGCAAGGCTCGCGCTTCCGCCAGCTTATCCGCGGGCACGCGAGGGGCCATCATGTGCTGCTCGGCCGCTGCAGCGGGAATGACAAAGGCACACACGAGCGCCAGGGACAAGATGGGCTTGCGTGTCAAGACCGTTCCTCCGGTTCAGAACATGATATTGCGGTCTCGCTCTGCCACGGCCTTGATATAGTCCGGCATCCCTTTGATGGTTGAACCGGCCACGAGGTCCGTGTCCTTGATCTGCCTGGCGACGGCGCAGGCTCCGCAGACCCAGATCGGAATGCCGGCCGTCTGCACGGCGGCCAGCAAATCTTTCAGCGGCGTGAGGTTCACCCCTGTGACATGGTCCGCCGCGCCCTTGCGACCGAGCGTGACCGCCTCGTTCCACAGCCAGAGGACCACATCGTGCCCCTGCTCCTTCGCTACCTTGGCGGCCATGAAGGGGAGCGTTGCCATCGTGGGGTCGTCGGTCCCTCGACTGCCGGAAATGATGAATGTCGCCATCAGTCAGACCTCCTTTGATTCGTGGTTCGTTGTGCGTGAAGCGTATCTCGCTCTCGCCATCGCTCGCTTCACGAGATGCGAGGCCCGCTTCACAAATTATTTCGCCAAGCTCCGAATGTAACGGATCAATTGCCACACTTCGTCATCCGGCAGACCGGCGAAGGACATCATGCCCGTTCCCGGCGACCCGTTCTTGATAATCCAGAACAGTTGCCCATCCGGGAGGTCCTTCATCATCTTGCCGCAGGTGAAATTTCTCGGTGGCGGAACCAAGGCCGCGCCCATGAACCCCTGCCCGTTCCCCTCGTTGCCGTGGCACATCGCGCAGGCGAGCGGTTTGGCAGTCTGCAGGAACAGCGTCTTCCCTGCCTGGATCGTTTCCGGAGAAGCCGGCAAGGGATTGGTCATCGCCAGAAAATCATGAGGGGCTTTGACGGTTTTTCGTGGTTGCGGACACACGCCGGAGGGGGCTCCTCCGGCAGCAGGTGCCACCTGGGTAACCTGTTCTCCTCCTTTGAAAGTCGCCTTGAGGTAGGCCATCACGTCGGCCACGCCCTGCTGCCCGATGGTCAGCCCCCAATAGGGCATGTTCGGCGACTTGCCCATCGCCGCGCCGCCGTGATTGATCACGTTGTAGAGATAGTCGATCGGCACCTTGTCGAAGGGAAGGTTCGCGTGGATCGCCGGCTTCGGTTCCAACCCCGACGCAGCCGGGCCGTCGCCCTTTCCGGTGGCCCCGTGACATTGCGCGCAATATTCCTTGTAGATGACCTTGCCTCGATCCACGCTGGCCATCCCGAATTCCGGGCTCGTCCAGGGCTCGTAGTATTTGAAGTCTTGCACGCCCTGCACGGCGAGAAATCCGATCACGGCTCGTAACTGCGGCTCCGTCGCATCCGCGAGGAACTCGCCGCTATGCGGCACGAAATCCTGCGGATTCTGGCCAAATCGGAACAGCCAATCCATGTTGTAGCGCTGGCCGGCCGCGACGAGCGACGCGCTCTGAGGGCCGCCGATGATCTTCCCGTTCTCTTCGATCACGTGGCAGCCGAGACAGGCATGCGCCTTGTAGGCCATGCCGCCGAACGCGACATCGAACTTGGTGACTTTCGAAACGTTGAAGGCGCCGACCTTGACGCGCGGGTCCTTAGAGTGTTCCTCGAAATAGTCGGCGATCGCGTCGGCCTCGGCCGGTGAGACTGTCATGTGCTTGGCCGGCTTCTGGTCCAGGTCCCAGCGATAGCCCTTTGCGTAGAGCGGCGCCTCTTTTCCGGTCAGCCATCGGATCAACCAGGGCCGTTGGTACTTGCTGCCGGCCCACATCAAGTCCGGAGCTTTCAGATTGAACCGGGATTCGGGTGTGCCCTCGAATCGGTGGCATTGCGCGCAGGTGTTCTGCACCAGGTCCTTCGCCCGCTGTTGATCGCCGCCGAACAGCGGCCTCGGGAAGAATCCCAAGACGACGCCCACGAGCAGCATCAGGCCGACAGCCACGGTTCGTCTGGTCAGCATCATGTCCCTCCTTCGATGTGCAGTTGCCCCCGTTAGTCGGGGATCGTTGTCAACCATGCACGAATGTCCACGATCTCTTGGGGTCGAAGCACGTCTCCCCACGGCGGCATGGCGCCTCGCCCTTGGCGCACGGTCGCCCGGAACCGGTCTTCCTGGCTCAGGATAGGATTGCGCGCCAGCTTCGGGCCCATGCCGCCCCTCCCTGCCTCGCCGTGACAGGGGAGACAGTTATGCTTGTACAAGGCTGCGCCTCGCGCTGGGACCCCCGGCTGATTTGGCGCGGCGCCCGGTTCTTCGCCTGATCGAGGAGCTGCAGGAGGTGCCACGACCGGTCCCGCCTCCGGATGGAAATACGTCGCGAGATAAGCCACGAGCATCGCTTCTTCCGTCGCATCCAGTTGCGCCCCCCAATGAACCATCTTCTTGACCGTGGCTTCCCAGCGGTCTCGCGGGAGTCGCTGTTGTTGAATCAGATCCGTGCTGTGACAGACGGCACAGCGGGCGGCGAGCAACCGTTGCGTCTGTTGATCGGCGGTCTGCCGGGTCGTCTGCTCTTGGGCCCGTCCCGTCGTGAGGAACGCCAGCCACAGCGCGGCCAGGATCAGCACGAACAGATGGCCGGAATATAGACGCGCACGACGGTCGTTCATGCTCAGGCCTCTTTGATCCGTACCCGTACCCGATCGGCGCCGTTCCAGAGGAATCCCCCCGGATTCCAGGGGCTCGTCATCGGCTGCACCTGTCCGCGATCGTCCGTGGCGCGACAGTGAATCGTCCGCAGGCCCGATCCTCGTGTTTGCCAGAGGAACTGCCACTGCCGCCAGGCGTAGGGGACGTCGTCGCCGACGAGTCTGGCCGGCTCCCAGGTCCGGCCTTCATCCGTCGAGACCTCGACTTTCATGATCCGTCCCTCGCCGGTCCAGGCTACTCCCTGGACCATCACGTTGCCGCTAGGGAGTGTCGCGCCTTGTTGCGGTTGGGCGATCAGCGACTTCACGATCATTGCCTCGACCGGCTTGAGGTCTTGCGGGGCGATGACCTCGCCGGGCCTGACGGGACGGATCGGATAGCGATAGGCCGTTTGCATGTAATAGCCCTGCGCTTCCTCTGCCTGGACGGTCAGGTCGGTCAGCCATTTGACGCAGGAATCCGCCATCCATCCTGGCGTGATCAATCGGAGCGGCGCCCCGTGTAACAACGGCAGCGGGGCGCCGTTCATCTGATAGGCGAGGATCGTATCGGGGTGGAGCGCCTTCTCGATGGGAAGGCTGCGCACGAAGAGCGGCACGGTTGCGGCCACCGGTCGGTCGGCTCCCTGCAATTGCAGGTGCCTTGCGTTAGGTTTGAGCCCGGCCCGGCGCAAAAGATCACGGAGACGGATGCCGGTCCAGCGCGCGTTGCCGACCGCTCCTCGTTCCCACTGTACGCCGGGAGCTTGGGGACGGTGAAACGCTCGTCCGTTCCCGCTGCATTGGACCACCGATGTCACGCTGACTTCCTCAAACTTGGAAAGATCGTCGAAAGTCAATGTGAGCGGATGGTCCACCAAGCCGCTGAGGGTGAGTCGCCACGCGGCCTTGTCGATCTGATCGGGGGGCGGGGGACCGAAATGGCTCCGCACGAAAAATCGATCGTTGGGTGTCAGCCAGGAGAGGAATTCATGGACCCTGGTTTCCGCGTCGTAGGGTCGAGCCACGCGGACGATGCGCGAGTCTTGAGCCGGAACGGCCGGCTCGCCGGACTCGGCCCGGCCCAGCAAAAGGCCAATCGGACCGGCCGTCAGAGCGACGGCTGCTCCACCGGCGGCTCTGGCTAGAAAACTCCTCCGCGAGATCAGAGGATCGTTTTTCTGCGACATGCAGATCCCCCCTCAGCCGACAATTGAAGAGGTGTGGGTTCGCTTCTGTCCGTCTTCTTCACCCACGGTAAGCCACACCGTCGACGGTACATGCAGGGTCCGGTGGATGGTGCAGCCGGAGCTCCACACCTCAGATCCGGTGAGGTAGCTCAGCCAGCTGGTCGCAGCCGGATGCCGGCCATTCCCCGTTCTTCGCGTCCGAACGAAACTGCTTCATCAAACCTGAGAGACGACACGTCGGACTTTTCACCGCTCACGTCTTACTCGGAAATCCCGCCTGTTGCCAGGCCTTCATCCCGCCCACCATGACATGGACCTTGGGGAAGCCGGCCTGCATGAGAATCTGGGCGGCCGTATGGGCTCGCCCTCCCGATTTGCAGACGGCGATGATCTCTCGGTCCCGATAGGCCTCCAGTTCGGACAGTCGGTGTGCAAGCTTGGTCACCGGGAGGTTGGTCACTCCTTTGATGTGGCCGAGTTCCCCTGTGAGTTCCTGAGGGTCCCGCACGTCGAGCAGGAAGACGCGGGCCCCCGCGTCCAGTTCGCGTTTGACTTCCTCCACGGGAATTCCAGCGACCTGCTGGTCGTTGGCGCCGAGTCCCAGCGTGCCTTTCACCTCGCACGCGGGCACATCCACCGGAATCCAGGCTGCCTTGGGGTCTCGCGCGCAAGCATAGTTGGCCTTCAAGACGTCCTTCATCCAATCGGCCGGGCCCAGTTTCAGCGCGTCCAAATAGTCGATGTACTCTTGCTTGGTGCGGGGCTTCAGATTGGGATTGCGCAGTTTCTGGTCCTTGAGACTCGAAGGCTGGCGGTTGCGGTACTCATGGCCCGGGTACACGATCAGGTGTTCGGGCAAGCTGAGAATTCGCTGGATGCTGTCCCAATGTTCCCCCGCGTCGCCGCCGGGCAGGTCCGTCCGTCCCGCCCCCGCGTCGTCGAGGAAGAGCACGTCACCGGTCAGGACGCGGTCGGGCAGCACCAGCGTCAAACTGTCTTTGGTGTGACCGGGGGTGTCCATGACCTTCATGGGAATGTGGCCGAGATGGCACTCGAAGCCGTCCGTGAGATGAAACGTGACGCAGCGAGCCGGAGCCTTGATGTGCATGACGTACTCGCAGCCGGTCCGGTCCTTGAGCGCTGCGGCCCCGGAAATATGATCCGCATGGGTATGCGTATCGATGACATGGGTGAGCCGGAGCTTTTTTTGGTCGAGTACTTTCAGATATTCGTCGACTCCTTCGAGGACCGGATCGACCAGCACAGCTTCCCGGCTTTTCTCATCACCGATCAGATAGGTCCGGCAGGCATGAGGATTGAGCTGTTCGAATATCATGATTGGTTCTCCTTTCCACAGGTCCACAGGCGATGTCCGCCAATGAGAGACCCAGCCGGGAAAGAGGATTCACCGCTGATCTATGCTATGCCAGAACAGTGCCGTCGCACCATGAGAAAATGCCTCTTGAAGCCGATGATTCCCAAGGGGCGTACCTCACTTTTGCGTTTAGATGCGGAGAAAGAGGGCAAGGGTTCATCACGATCTGACGCAAGATGCTACAGTACGAGGTTCCCCTGGCACCTCGTAGGCGAGGCCCCAGGTTTTCAGAACTGATACTGGCCGCCGATCCAGGTGTTCGTGTCCTGGAACGCTGCAGAGGCTTGGTTGGAGTCCCGCTGGGTACGCTGGACACCCAGCATCAGCAGGGCCCGGTCGGTCAGCGCATAGCGGAATTCCGCAATCCCTTGTTGGGTGTCGTCCTTGCGGCCTCGGTTCGTGTCTGCTGCAAACGCACTCGTGAAATTGTTGATCTGGTAGGTGTAGGTCAGCACAAGGGTCAACGGGTCGGCCACGCGGATCGCCGTGCCGAGGGAGGCGAAGTTGTTCCGGTAGGAGGTGTCATCGTTGAACGGAGGCTGATTGCGGCCGTCGGCCAGGCCACGCTCGTACAGGTAGCTGAGCGTGAAGGTGAGCCGGGGCATCATCCGGTAGTGGACTTCGGAGCCCAATGTCCAGAAATGAAGATCGCGTTCGGCGAAGGCCTCGTTGAAGAACCGCAAGCCGAAGCGGCTGACCAGTGTGAGTTCCCAGTCTTGGTTGAGTCGATGCTCGAGCATCGCCCGCCAGACGTGGGAGGTGACGCGCTCATCTTCGACGAGGCGCTGGCCGCTGCGCCGCTCGTTGTTCGGCCCCAGGAACAGATTCGGCGAGTAGCGGTAGCGCAGCACGAGGGCCGTGTCGGGGGCGAGCGCTTGTCTCACCTGGACGCGATAGGTGCCGTGGTTGAAAATCGGATGGTCGGTGTAGACGAAGCCCTGGGTCTTGAACGAGACTTCGGTCGGCCACTGGCCGGAGGTGAACTTGCGCGTGACTTCGAGGGCCGGTTCCCAGACGACGTCCTGGGGTTTGTTGATCTCCACTTTCGTGGGCTGCGTCGGGTCTTCGTGCACGGCCAGCCGGCGGGCCGCCGAGAACACGAAGACGTCGTTCGTGTAGAAGAACTTGCTCTCCGCGACCGCCGACCAGTCCCCATCGGCTGCCTCTGCGTGAGGCGCGAGCAGCAGCGCGGCTGACCCGGCAACCAGGCATGCCCGCCGGCACATTGTCCACCAGGTCCGCCACACCGTTAGGGCTGGCCGAAGGACCTGACGTAGAGCAGGACCTGCCAGGCCTCTTCTTCAGTCAGGACCAGCGGGATGAAGGGCGCCATATCGGTGCCGGGGCTGCCGTTCTTCAAGATCCAGATCAACTCGCCGTCCGTCCGAGCTTTCTGCCAGGCCTTGTCGGTGAAGTTCCTGGGCAAGGCGCCTTTGATCGTTTTCGGATCGATGTCCGCTCCCAACCCCTTGCCGTCTTGCCCGTGGCAAGCCCGGCAAAAGGCCTTGCCGTTGAACAGGGTCTTGCCCTTGTCGATCATCTCCCCTGTCGCCGGCAAGGGATTCACAATCGCACGGACTGTCTCGAGTTGATCCACCGGGACGCGTGGACGGAGGGCCTCGCGGTCAGCACTCCACGCGAGAGAAAATCCTTGGAGCAGGAACGTGGCGATGAAGGCCAGGACCCAGGAACGATGCCCCACGACTCAGGCTCCTTTCTTGGGGATGTGCAGACCTCGCGGTCGGGAGAATATCCGCGGACATTCTCCCGACCAGACGATCCAGCATAGGCCGTTACTTGTCCGTTTTTTCGGGCATTCTGTGTTTGTGCCCGACCGACTGCGGATGTCCCACCACGCCGGTTGGCGCCTCGGCTCCATCGGGCCAGAGGTGGAAGATGATGCCGTCGGTTTTGGCTGCCGCCGCCGCGATCTCCTTGGCCTGGGCTTCCGGCAGGTCCAGGACCTGCACGCGGCCCGTGGCGATCTCTATTTCGTGGTCATGGTAGTACTTGTTCCAGGTCTTCAGCGGCACGTGCGCGCGGGAGACCGGCTTGGCGATGAAATATTCGATGTCGGTCAGCAAGGCATTGGGATCGGTGGACTCGAACAGCAGACATTGCAGGACTTCCGGCGAGATGCCCTTGCAGTAGTGATGGTATGGGCCATGGATGGTGCCGTCCTCGAACTTATGCGGAGCCATCACGTGGATGTTGAAGCCTTCCGCCGGGCTGGGCTTCTTCTCTTCGGCCAAGACGGTTCCGGTATGGAAGAGGAACAGGATAAACGTTCCGATGATCCCGAGCAGTTTGAACATGACGGCCTCCTTGTGGGTTGTTGTTGCGGTACCGACTGTCTGCATGCGGCTGTGTGGACTTGAGAGCCGCCGGTGCGAAAAAGGATTCACGGATATTACGTCGGTTTTTTGAGGGTCAGCACATAACTGGTGAGGTCGCCGATCTGTTGGTCGTTGAGCGGGAATTTCGGCATGATCGAGCCTGGTGCCACCGACTGTGGATCACGGAAATGGCGGGAATGCCAGTCTCGGTCAGGTCTGGTGTCGCCCACGTAGGAGAGATCCGGGCCGACCGCGCCCCCCACGCCGTGGACCCGGTGACAGCCCGCGCAGCCGAACTGGGTGTAGATCGCCTTGCCTTGTGCAACGGCCGGATCGAGACGGGGGACGGCGTAGAGGTCGCGCAGGGAAATGCCCAAGAGGACGAAGACGATGACGAGAAACCCCGCTCCAGAGGCAAGCGCAATAGGGCGGGCCATCGGATGGCGGGCAGGATTGCGGTCCAGGAACGGCCAGAACAACAACACGAGAAAAAAGAGCCCTGGCAGGATCCACGTCGCCAGCGGTTCGAGCGGGCCATGCACGTACTTCAACAACTGGTAATAAAACAGGAAGTACCATTCCGGCACGGGAACGAAACTGGTGTCGGATGGGTCGGCCTTGTCGGTCAGGGGAAAGGACACGGTCAGGGCGAGGGCGGCGACGATGAAGAAGAGGCCCAGCATGACCACCGCATCCATGAAGACTTGTCGGGGATAGAACGTCTCGCTGCCCCGTACCCGGCGTTCGACGACGCCGGGACCGGCCGTCGCCTCGCGCCCTGCGCCGGACTCGCCGCTCGTGCGCCGCTCGCGCCCGCCTCGCCAGGGGCCGGCCGGACCGACGCGACGAAGGATGAAGAGGTGGAGCATGATGAGCAACGCCAGCGTGGCCGGCAAGAAGAGCACGTGCACGGCAAAAAAACGTGACAACGTCAGGGCCCCCAGCGTCTCGCCGGCGCGGAGCAGGCGGACCAGCAGATCACCGACGACCGGCACGGTGCCCACCATGTTGATCCCCACCTGCGTGGCCCAGTAGGCGTTCTGGTCCCAGGGCAGCAGGTAGCCGGTAAAGGCGAAGCCCAAGGTGATCAGGAACAGCACGACCCCGACCATCCACAAGGCTTCGCGGGGGGGGTTGTAGGCTCCGTAGAGAAACACCTGCAACATGTGCAGGCCGATGGCCGTGACCATCGCCGAGGCGCCCCAGTGGTGGAGGCCCCGGACGAAGGCGCCGAAGGCGACCTGGGTCTCGATAAACCGGATGCTGTCGTAGGCGTGGTCCGGGGTCGGGGCGTAATAGACGGCGAGAAACATGCCGGTGATCGCCTGGAGGACGAACAGAAAGAGTGTGGCGGAGCCGAATACGTAGATCCAACTCGCGCCGCCCGGGATCGGTTCGTTCAGCAGCGAATTTTCGAGCGGCGTGAGTTTCAGCCGGCTATCGAGCCATTCATAGATTTTTGAAGCCATAGACCGCTTAGTTTTGAATTTTGAGTTCGTAGGTTTGAGTTAAAACTCAGCACTCACAACTCAACACTGTTCGGAAGCCCCGCCTTGAATTCCTTGTAGATCACGAACAGCTTCCCGTCCTCGACTTTGGACGGCAACACATCCAGATGGCGCGGCGCCGGTCCTCCCAGCACCTTCCCGGTCACGTCGTAGACGCTGCCGTGGCAGGGGCACTTGAACTGGCGGTCCGGGTCATCCCAGCGGTAGCCGCAGCCGAGGTGGGTGCAGAGCGGCGAGAAGACCGTGACCTGCCCGTCGGCCTGCTTGATCGCCCAGACCGCCTTGTGAAACTTGGTCGTCAACCAGCCATCCTGCACCGCCTGCAGGTAGTCGAGTTGTTTGGGCTCACCGGACGCCAGGTCGGTCACGTTGCCGACTTCAATCCAGGATTGCTCCCGCCGCTTGAAGGCCGGGGAAAAAATGTAGCCGATCAGGGGGATGGCCAGGCCTGCTCCGATCACGGCCGCGGCAGCTCCGGTGACCCAGCGGAAGAATTTTCGACGCGAGCCGACGGGCGTGTAGAACCCAGGCGCGTCTTTGTCTTGCGGCGGATCGGGAAGGCTCATCGGCGTGCTCCAAGAAGTGTAGTCGGGGCCATGCCATCAACCAGAGACCGGGCCGATGGCGATCGAGGATTCAAGCGGTGTAACCCCGCCCGCGTTCACAAGTAAAGGAACGGTCTGACAGAGAAGGCCTGTCCCCGGCGCGGCCGAAGCGGAACGGCCGCCGCTCACCGGCCTGTATCCACGTCGGCTCTCGAACCGGCTTAGGACTTGCCCGACGGCTTCGTGGGACAGGTATTGATGCCCAGCAATGACCAGGCCGGGCAGAAGCCGATAGCGCCGGTCACCAGGGCCACGCCTCCCACGACGTAGGCCGCGGCCGTGGCCAGGGGCGGCAGGCCCGCGAAGGCTCCGACTCCCAACAAGATCAGGCCGAGTCCAATCCGAATCGGCCGTTCGATTCCTCCAACGTTGCAGGTCATGGCAACACCTCCTGGTTTGAAGTGATCAGCTTTCAGCCTTCGGAATCCAAAGCTGAGAGCCGACGGCTGAATGACTCAATCAAACAATGACTCGATGGGTCAATTCCCACCCAAGGCGATGGTCGGCTCCAGCTCGACCCGGCACTTCATCGAGTTGGAGATCAGGCAGTTGGCCTCTGCCTTGGTCAGCAGCTCTCCGGCTTTCTTGGCGTCCTCCCCCGGCTTGAGGGTCAGCTTCGGCCGCAGCACGATCTTCGTGAATTGAAACTTCCCCTCCACCAATTCGAGCAGGCCTTCTGCCGTGCCTTCATAACCGGTGAACGACAGGCTCGCCCGCTCGGCGAAAGCCAGGAAGGTGGTCATCAGGCAGATATTGACCGAAGCCACGAAGAGGTCCTCCGGGGACCAGATGCCTTCATGGCCCTTGAATTCGGGCGGAGTCGCCACAAGGATATCCGGCTTGCCGGTTGCCGAGATGACGCCGATCTTGCGGTCGGTCCATCGAACGCCGGTGCGGTACGTGTAGCTCTTGCTGCGGACTTCCATGCTGGCCTCCATACCAAGCTTGCTTGAGCCGCGCCCTTCGATCAGCTGGGCGCGGAGAGTTACTTTGCCTTCAGTGATTCTCCTTTAATTTGTGCAGGCGCTCGTCTTCCTGCAGCGCCGGTCCAGTCCGCGACTTGCTCCAGCAGCTTGCTCACGGCCCGGTTGGCCGCGAGGACTCCGCCGTAGGCATCCTCGCTGGGCGACTCTTCCATAATGTCGAACTGCCTGGTGTCGATCACCGTTTGTCCGGGCTGGGCGACGAGTTGCAGGCGGAGCGTCAGCCGCAGGCGGCTGGGGTTGGAGAAGAATTCCTGCTGGAGCGCCAGATCGTCGGCATCCAGGCGGTAGTCCCCCCGCACTGCGTTCGGCATCTGGATCACAGTTCCCCAGGCGCCGCTCTTCTCCAGGGCCTCCGCCAGCAGGCGGGCCAGCATGCGTCCCAGAGTATCGGCCCATTGGTTGTCGGCGTAATAGCGTATCTCATGGGGACGCAGCAGGTAAACCATACGCGGGCTGTCAAAGCCGGCTTGCGCCCGTGGAATGGTCACGAGCAGGACCGGCAGGGTCTTTTTGTTCGATGCAACCGGGTCGCTCACGGAGGAGAGGTCCGGACTCAACAAGTACGTATGCAGCTCCGCACTGCGTCGTGACGGCGTGAAGCTGCAGGCGGACAGGGCCGCCATCGGTGCGGCGAGAGCCATCATCCATGCAAGAGTTGTGAATCGCCGCCGACTCATGCGCATGGGCTTGCTCACTCGCCCGGCCCGCGGGGTTGCGGCGCCCGGCCGAAGACCAGCGAACTG
Source organism: Nitrospirota bacterium (assembly GCA_004296865.1). Lineage (GTDB taxonomy): Bacteria > Nitrospirota > Nitrospiria > Nitrospirales > Nitrospiraceae > SCVQ01. Next base: position 11,569 of record SCVQ01000015.1, on the reverse strand, counting down.
GGCTCCTGTTCCACTTGGGATGCCACCCGCTGCAGGGTGGCGGTCAATTGCCGGAGTTCCGTGACCAGCAGGCTGACCTCGCTCAAAGTCTGTCCGGTAAACTGTTCGAGGTTCGGCTTGCTGTCCGCGACCAGGGCGCCCACCGCCGTGCTGGTGTGGGCCAGGTCTTTGGACATGCTGTCCAGCGCGCTGGCGCTACGCTGGACTCGCGCGAGGATCATCGGCAGTTCTTCATTCAGCGTCCGACTCACCTGCGCGAGGCTCTGAAAGGTCTGCGCCGCACTCTCCATACCCTGATCCAAACGCTGGTTTCGCGCAGCAAGGGTCTGCGTGACCGTGGCCAGGTCGCTGAGGACCTGCTTGAAGGAAGCCCGATTCTGCTCGTCGAACATCAGGCGGGCGTCCTCGCTCAAACCGGTGGCGTTGGTCAAGAGACGGGAGAGCGCCTGATCGGCCAGCAAGCGCGAGAGCGCCGTGTCGAGGCGGTAGAGAAGGGACGGTCCGGATTTGATCACCGGATAGACTTGATCGGGCTTGGCCTCGAGCGGCGGGGACTCGCGGCTGCCGCCGGTCAGGTTCACGATCGCAAGGCCGGTCAGTCCCTGGGTGTCCAGCACCGCCAGCGTGTCTGCCTTGACCGGGGTCCCGCGCGCGATGTCCATGGTGAGTCGCACCTCCTCGGGGTTGTCCGGATTCAGGACGATTTCCTTCACGCGGCCCACCTCCACCCCACGATACTTGACCGGCGAGTTGACGCTCAAGCCCGACACGGACTCCTGCATGTAGGCGTAGTAGTGGTCGTAGGATGTCCGGTACTCCCCCTTGCCCAGCCAGAGTATGACGCCGACCAGCGCTGCGGTAAACAGCACGACGAACAGACCGACCAACGTATAGTTTACTTTCGGTTCCATGCTTGCGTCCTCGCTTGTTCGCCTGCTGCGCGCCCCCGGGGGCCGTGGAAGTATTCGTGGATCAGGGGCTCCTTTGAGTCGGACAGCTCCTGCATCGTCCCGCTCCCGAGGATCTTGCCGTCTCCCATGACGGCCACGCGATCCGCCACCCGCCAAAGCGAATCCAAGTCGTGCGTGACGAGCACGATCGTGAGGCCCAGGAGGGGCTTGAGGTGTTGCACCAACTCATCGAAGGCGCCGGCGCTCAGCGGGTCCAGCCCGGCGGTGGGCTCGTCCAGAAATAGGAGCTCGGGGTCCAGCGCGATCGCCCGCGCCAAGGCCGCGCGCCGCCTCATCCCCCCGCTCAACTCGTTCGGGTATTTCATCGCACTGGCCAGCGGAAAGCCGGTCAAGGCGATCTTGAGGATCGCCAGCTCCCGGATCAGGCTTGGGCTGAGGTCGGTATGCTCGCGCAGGGGAGCGGCGACGTTCTCCACCACCGTCAGCGAGCTGAACAGAGCCCCGTACTGGAACAGGACCCCGCAGCGCTTCCGCAACGTCAGCACGTCGGCCTTTGTCATCGCGCCGGTCTCTTGGCCGAACACCTCGATGGTCCCGGAGGCCGGCTGCTGCAGCAGGATGATCTCACGCAACAGCGTGGACTTGCCGCACCCGTTGCCCCCGGCGATGGCGAAGACTTCCCCCCGGCGCACCGTCAGGCTCACGTCGTCGTGCACCACCGCGTCCCCGAAGCGGGTGGAGACGTGGGTCACGTCGATGACGGCCGGCGCGTCGTTCATCAGAGCCCCCACCAATTCAGCGCGATGGAGAAGAAGGCGTCGAAGACGATGACCAGAAAGATGGCCTGTACGACGCTGATCGTCGTATGCCGGCCGACGTCGTCGACGCCCCCTCGGATTTGGAATCCTTGGTAGCACCCGACCAGGGCGATGATGACGGCGAAGACCGGCGCCTTGCCGACGCCAATCAGGAAATGGCGCAACGCGACGGCCTCTTCGAACCGCGTCAGAAACTCGGTGAAGCTGACGCCGAGCTGCCCGGAGGCGATCAGCATGCCGCCGAAGACCCCGACCGCGTCCGCGTAGACGGTCAGCAGCGGCAGGGCGATGACCAGCGCCAGGGCTTTCGGGAGCACCAGCAGCTCCATCGGCGAGATGCCCAGCGTGCGCACCGCGTCCAGTTCCTCGGTGACCTTCATCGTGCCGAGCTGCGCGGCGTAGGCCGAACCGGAGCGGCCGGCGACCAGGATGGCCGTCACCAGCGGCGCGATCTCGCGCAACAGCGAAATGCCGACCAGGTCCACGATGAAGATGTTGGTGCCGAACTTCCGTAATTGTTCCGCGCCCTGATAGGCGATGACGACGCCCATCAGGAACGTGAGCAGGCCGACGATCGGCAGGGCATTAAACCCGTCCAGCTCCAGGCTCCGGCACAGAGCCCGCCAGCGGATTGAGCGGAGCGTGGCCAGCAGGCGGAGCCAGGCCGCCAGGCTTTCACCCAAAAAAGCTAGGCCGTTTTTCCACTGGTTCAGCCGGTTCCAGGCCAGGAACCCGACCTGCTCCAGCTTCGTGCGTGCGCCCAGGCCTTCGACCGGCGGGATGGCCGCTTGTGTCGTCGAAACGATCTGCAGCAGTTGCGCAAACTCGGGGCGCAGATCCCGCAGCTCCACCTGCCGCCCGTCCCGTTGCAGGGCACCCAGGCTGCGCTGTAGCAGCCAGGCCCCGCCGGTATCCATCGCGGTTGTCTTGCCGGCGTTCACGACTACCGTGGGCCCATCCGGCCATAAGAAGGCCGCCAGCCGGTCTTCCAGCGGAGCCAGGTGCGGCAGCGTCCAGGGACCGTCACAAGAGACGATCCCCTCGGGGCTGACGGAGATGCCCGCTGACTGTTCCATCGTCAGGACGGTGTTGTCCTTCATACGCATGTGGGATTAAAGAAAAAGTGAGCAAGGGCGGTGCCATGACCAGGAAAGCCGATGGTGGATAGCTAATAGCTTATAGGCAAAGGACTTTTTGCTTTCTCCTTTGACTATTCGCCATCGGCCATCGGTTCCGCCATCCCTGCGGGGGGAATCCTGCTACAGTCGAGCATATTCAGGATGGAGCGGAACGCTACAGGAAACTCAAGGATGAAGAGAGCGTCTTTTGAGCCGCGCCAGCTTCCAGACTTCCATTGCCATCAGCGGCAGGAGTCCCACGCCAAGGGCGAGTAGCCAGTGCTCGGGGTTGAACGGCGCGACCTTGAAGACTCCGCGTGTCCAGGGACTGAGGAGGATCGCCACTTGCAGAACCGTGGAACAAGCCACAGCCCACAAAAGAGGCTTGTTCGTTCCCCAGCCGATCCTGAACAAAGAACGACGATCGCTCCGGCAGTTGAAGGCATGAAAGAGCTGCGCCATGACCAGGACCGTAAACGTCACGGTCCTGGCCCGTTCCAGGTCCTGGTCCATCCCGTAGAGGCAGTAGGCGAAGGCTGCGATTGTGATTAGGGCCATGAACAAGCCCTGCGCGGACATCAGGATGATCCGGTCCCGATCCAGAAACTTGGCCGAGGGGTGTCGCGGGGGTCGCTTCATGATCTCCGGGTCTGCAGGGTCCACCGCCAGCGCGAGGGCCGGCAACCCGTCCGTGATCAGGTTGATCCAGAGAATCTGCACGGGCAAAAGCGGGAGCGGAAGTCCAAGAAGCGTGGCCAGGAGCATGACGAGCACTTCGCCGATGTTACAGGAGAGCAAATAGTGGACGGATTTACGGATGTTGTTGTAGATGCCGCGTCCCGCTTCGACCGCCGCCGCGATGGAGGCGAAGTTGTCGTCCGTGACGACCATGTCCGAGGCTTCTTTCGTCACGTCCGTGCCGGTGAGCCCCATGGCCACGCCGATATCCGCCTCTTTCACGGCCGGCGCGTCGTTGACGCCGTCGCCGGTCATGGCCACAACGGCCCCGCGATCCTTCCAGGCCCGTACGATGCGCAGCTTGTGTTCGGCCGAGGTTCTGGCGTAGACCGCGATTTGCTCGATGCGCTCGGCCAGTTCGGCATCCGTCATCCGGTCAAGCTCGGTCCCCGCAAGAGCCTCGTGGCCGTTCAGAATGCCCAGCTCGCGCGCGATGGCGATGGCGGTCTCCTTGTGATCGCCCGTGATCATCACGGTTCTGATTCCCGCTTCGCGGCAGGTCCGCACGGCGGCAAGGGCTTCCGGCCGCAAGGGGTCTTTCATCGCGGCCAGGCCCAGAAAAATCAGGTCCCGTTCGATGTCGGCTGCGCGGTAGACATCCGGCTCTTTTTCACAAGACCGCTTGGCAAGCCCCAGCACCCGTAGGGCGTCTTGCGCGAAGGCACTGTTCGCCGCCAGGATGTGCTGTTTGGCCGATTCGCTCAACGGTTCCACGCGTCCGTCGGCTGTCATGATTTTGGCGCAATGCTCTAGGAGGACATCCGGCGCGCCCTTCACGTAGGCCAGGGTCCCAACGGATGTCCGGCGGACCACGGTCATCATCTTCCGTTCGGGATCGAAAGGGATTTCTCCAAGAACCGGGCGTTCCGCTTCCAGTTGATCTTTGAACAGACCATGCTTGGCCGCCGCGACTAAGAGCGCGCCTTCGGTGGGATCGCCGAGGATGCTCCACCTGCCTTCTGCCTCGCGCAGGCTTGCGCCGTTGCACAAGACGGCGGCTGTCAGCAATTCGCCCACGGCTTGGCTATCAGCCATCGACCATTGGCCATCGGCTCCTCTGGTTTCTCCCGCCGGCGCATAGCCTTCTCCGGTCACTTCGAAGGTACGGCCACCGGCATAGAGTCTGGTGACGGTCATCTCGTTCTTGGTGAGCGTGCCGGTCTTGTCGGTACAGATGACCGTGGTGGAGCCCAGTGTCTCGACGGCCGGCAGACGTCTGATCAAGGCATGGCGCTGGACCATCCTGGTCACGCCCAATGCCAGCGTCATGGTGACGATCGCCGGCAATCCTTCCGGAATCGCGGCCACGGCCAGGCTCACCGCCGTCAGGAACATCCCGACCAGCGGCTCGCCGCGCAGGAGTCCCAGCAAGAACACGACCGTGACGATGCCCAAGGATAGGTAGAGAAGGGCATGGCCGAGTTGCTCAAGGCGTCGCTGCAGAGGCGTGGCCTCGCCGCCGGCCTTCTCGACCATCGCAGCGATGCGGCCGAGTTCGGTGTGCAGGCCGGTTGAGACCACCACCGCCCGGCCTTTGCCGGCGATGACATCGGTGCCCAGAAACAGCATGTTCCGTCTGTCGCCAAGGGATAGGGTTGCATCGGACAGGGCTGCGGCGGTTTTATCCACCGGTGTGGATTCGCCCGTCAACGCGGCTTCCTGTGTCCGCAGGACGGTCGCGTAAATGAGTCGCGCGTCCGCGGGCACACGGTCGCCGGCTTCCACCAGCACGAGATCGCCGGGCACCAGTTCGCGGGCTGGGATGGCCCGGACGGTTCCCTCCCTGATCACGCGCGCCGTGGCGACCGAGAGCTTTTTTAGGGCAGCCAGAGACCGTTCAGCTTTGTACTCCTGGACGAACCCAAGGACGGCATTGAGGACCACGATCGCGAGGATCGCTGCCGAGTCCAGCCATTCCTGGAGCGCCCCCGATACGATCGCCGCGCCGATCAGGACCCAGACGATCAGGCTGTGGAATTGCGCGAAGAAGAGCGTCAGCGGGGAGGCAGGTGGAGCTTCCGGCAGTTCATTAGGGCCGCGGACGGTAATACGGGTGCCGGCCTCGTTTTCGGACAAGCCGGCTTCGAGGTCGGCGCGCAGTTCTTGGGCCAGGGTCTCACGAGAGAATGTATGCCAAGGTCCAGACATGGTTTGTGTCGTCATGAAAACGGTTAGCCCGCATCGGCAGCTTCGGCCCGATCATCCTCGAACCAGTGGTACAAGGCCGGCAGCACGACCAGGGTCAGGAGCGTGGAGGTAAACAATCCTCCGATCACCACGGTCGCCAGGGGGCGTTGAACCTCCGCGCCGATTCCCTGGGCCAGGAGGAGGGGCAAGAGGCCGAGCAACGTGGTCAGCATCGTCATCAGCACCGGCCTCAGCCGCAATGAACAGCCGGTCACCGTGGCCTCGTCCGTCCCCAGCCCTTCCTGGCGGAGTTGGTGGATGTAGGAGACCAGCACGATCCCGTTTCCCACGGCCAGCGCGAACAGCTCGATGAACCCGATCGAAGCCGGCACGCTCAGGTACTGGCCGGTCAGCCACAAGGAGACGATCCCGCCGACCAGGGCGAAGGGGAGGTTCAGGATGATCAGCGTCGCATAGCGCAGGGAATGGAAGGCCCAGAACAGCAGCAAGAAGATCAGGCCGATCGTGATGGGCACGACGACCATGAGGCGCGCCATCGCCCGTTCCATGTTTTCGAAGGTGCCGCCCCAGACGATCTGGTAGCCCGGGGGCAGTTGCAGGCGCTCCGCCAGCTTCCGCCGCCCTTCATCCACCACGCTGCCGATATCGCGCCCAACCACGTTGAAGCCGATGTAGATGCGGCGGCGGGCCTGTTCCCGGCTGATGCGGGCGGGCCCCTCCCGTAACTCGATCGTGGCCAGGTCGCTCATCGGGATCAACGCGCCGGCCGCGGCCTTGACGCGAATCTCGCCGATGGTCGCGACGCTGTTCCGGTAGTTTTCCGGGAAACGCAGCATCAATTGGAACCGGCGCGCACCTTCATAGACCTGCGTGGCCGGCTTGCCCCCGATGGCCGTTTCGATGATCTCCTGGATGTCCGCCACGTTGATGCCGTGGCGGGCGATCTTGCCGCGATCGATGTCCACCGTCAGGTAGGGTTGGCCGGCGATCTGTTCGACCTTCACGTCCTTGACGCCTCCGACGGTCTGCATGATCGCCGCGATGTCGTCTGCCTGATCCTTGAGGACCTCCAGGTCGTCGCCGAACAGCTTGATGGCGGCTTCGGTTCTTATCCCGGAGATCAGTTCGTCCACGCGCTCCTGGATCGGCTGGCTCATGAGGACCGAGATGCCCGGAATCTCCGCCAGCTTCACTCGGATCGCCTCCACCAGTTCCGTCTTGGTCCGGGCGGTGGTCCAGCTTCCTCGCGGGTGGAGCAACACGACGGGGTCGCTTTCATTCGGTTCTTCAGGGGCGTTGGCGATCTCGGAGCGGCCGATCTTGCTCACCGCGATACGAACCTCCGGGAATTGCAACATGGCCTGATGCGCGCGCTTCTCCATCTCAATCGATTCCGGCAAGGACACGGAGGGGAGCCGGATGATCTGGGGCGTCAGCGCCCCCTCGTCGAGGATCGGAATAAACTCCCGCCCGACAAAGGGGACCAAGGCGAGACTGAAGAGGAGGAGCGCAGTCGCGGCGCTCAGGACCGTGCCGCGATGGGCGAGCGTCCAGCGGAGCACCGGCAAGTAGGCTTGTTTGGCCCATTGGGTGAGGCGGGTGTCCTCCGCCCATCCCGCCCGCAACAGCAGCGAGGACAGGACGGGCGAGAGGGTGAGCGTCAGACCGGCCGCCACCAACAAGGCGATCACGATGGTATAGGCCAGAGGGGCGAACATTTTTCCCTCCATGCCGTGGAGGGTGATGAGCGGGAGGAAGACCACGCTGATGATCAGAATCCCGAAGAGGATCGGTCGGCCGACTTCCTTCGAGGCCTGGAGCACGATGTCCCATTGGGAGCGCCGGGGATCGTTCGATTGCGACAGGTGGCGATGGATGTTCTCAACCAGCACCACCGAGCCGTCTGCGATCTCGCCGACCGCGATGGCCAGGCCGCCCAGCGACATGAGGTTTGCCGAGAGCCCCACCCGGCCCATCACGATGAACGTGATCAGCGGCGTGATGACGAGCGTGGCGATCACGATCAGGGCGGATCGGACGGTGCCCATGAACAGGAACAACATCAGAATGACCAGGAGGATGCCCTCGATCAAGGCGTCGCGGACCGTGTGGACCGCCGCGGCAACCAGCTCGATGCGGTCGTAGAACGGCACCAGGCTGAGCCCATCGGGCAGGACGTGGTCGTGGTGGATGTGCTCCACCTTGGTCTTGACCGCTTCCACCACGTCCCTGGCGTTGCCGCCGCGCAGCATCAGCACGATGCCGGCCACCACCTCCCGCTCCCCGTTCAGGACCGCGGCGCCATGGCGCACCGCATGGCCGATGCGCACGTCGGCGACGTCGCGCACGAAGACCGGTGTGCCGCCGGTCTCTTTGACCACGATGGTGTCGATGTCCGACGTCGTCTTGATCAGGCCGAGGCCACGAATGATGGATCGTTCCGCGTGCCGCTCCAGAATGTTGCCGCCGGCATTGGCATTATTTTTCGCCACCGCGTCGAACACCTCGTGCAGCGTCAAGTCGTACTTCCTGAGCTTGGTGGGGTCTACGAGGACCTGATACTGCTTGACGAACCCGCCCAGCGCATTGACCTCGATGACGCCGGGGACGCTTTTGAGGAGCGGGCGGAGGACCCAATCCTGGATCGTCCGCTGGGAGGTCAGGCGCGCTTCGCTCGCGGCAGGGTCTTCCCCTCGCGGGGCCGGTTCATCTAGGTAATATTGGTAGACCTCCCCCAGGCCGGTCGTGACGGGCGCCATCACCGGTTCCATGCCCTTCGGCAGCCGCTCCTTGACCGCGATGAGCCGTTCGAGCACCAGTTGCCGCGCAAAGTAGATGTCCACGTCGTCCTGGAAGACGACCGTGATCTGCGACAGCGCAAATTTGGAGAGCGAGCGGATTTCGGCCAGGCCCGGGAGGCCGGTCATCTGGAGCTCGATCGGATAGGTGATGAACCGTTCCACTTCCACGGGTGAGAGGCCCGGCGCGTCGGTGAGGATTTGGACCTGGATGTTGGTCACGTCGGGGAAGGCATCGATCGGGAGGGACTGGAAGGCGTAGAGTCCGGTGACGCCCAGCGCAGAGACCACCACAACCACCAGGACGCGCTGACGGAGCGAGAATTCGAGGAGGGCGGCGATCATCGGGTCGGCTCGATCTTGTGTTTTTCGGCTTCGGATTTGAGCGCGAAAGCCCCCCTGGTGACCACCGGCTCTCCTTCGCGGAGACCCTCCAGCACCTTGACGACCTCGCCGCTCTCGTCCCCGAGCGTCACGGAACGGGCTTCAAATGTGCCGGGCTCGACCTGTACGAAGACCACGGCGCGGTTTTGGTCGCGCTGAACCGCTGCGGACGGCACCGTGAGCACGCCGGTGACCGTATTGATATACACGCGCAGGGTGGCGAACATCTCCGGCTTGAGCCGTGCATCCCGATTCGGGACCACGACTCGGAGCTTCATGGTACGCGTGGCCGCGTCCAGGACATCCCCAATGTAGGTGATCGCGCCCTGGAACACCTCGTTCGGATAGGCCGCGACCAGGACCTCCACCGATTGATCACGATGAATGAATCGTACGTCTTTCTCCGGAATGTTCGCGACGACCCACAGGTCCGAGAGGTCCGCCACCGTGAACAGCTCATGGTGGGTCTCCGCGACCTCCCCTTTGGCGAGGTTGCGCGCGATCACGCGGCCAGCGAACGGGGCCGAGATCGGGACGTAGGAGGAGATGGTGTGCTCGCGATCCAGCCGTTGGATATCCGGCTCGTGCATGCCCAGCACCTCGAGGCGGTTCCGCGCTTCCCGCGCTTCCGCGCGGGCGCTTTTCGCCTCCGCTTCGCGCTTCTGGAGTTCAGCCAGGCTGATCGCCTTGTCCTCCAGCAGGCCCTTGGCTCGCTCGAAGGCCAGCTCGGCCTCGTGCAGCTTCGCGCTGGTTTTGAGGTAGGACGCCTGGGCGAGGCCCAGATCGCTGCTGTAGAGCCGAGCCAGCAAGGCTCCCGCTTTGACATCCTTCCCGACATCCACGTAGACATCCACGGCCCGCCCGCGGACCAGCGTGGTCACCTCGGCCAGTTTGTTCTTGTTCGGCTGGACCGTGGCGGGAAAGTCCCGATGGAATCGGAACAAGCCGCGGGCGACCGGGCTGACTTCGATGCCTGCTGCCGCCACGGCCTCCGGCGCGAGGCGCACGACCCCGGCACGGGCGGTCGCCGCTGCCGGTTTGCTGCCGGTGGCCTCATCGTTGTCCTTGGCGCACCCCGTGGGGCTGCCGAGGCTCAACGCTACGACGCTCAATGCTGCAAGGAATACTGAGCAGATTCTTACGAGGCGCTGAAAGGTTCGAGGCTGTTTCATGAGTTCCACCCCAACAGTTGCAGCAAGCAGGATGCCCAAAAGGGGCGGCGGCGAACAGGCCTGATCCTATTGTTTCAGCTCGATTTTCTCAAGCAGGAAGACCCTATGACTCAGGAAATGGGATTGCATGGTGGCGGAAAGGGGCAGCCAGGCAGGGTTCGATGGTCAGAAATGCCCCAAAGCGGCTGAGGAAATGGAGAACCCCGGCCAGGAGGAATCTCAAACTCGAAAACCGATGCTGAAAACATCATCAGGGCCGTCAGTGGCTGTGGCCGTGTCCATCGGAAAATCCAGAGCCAGAGAAGGAGCCAGCCTTGGATGGCGCCTGGACGTTACTCAGCGGGGGTGAGTTCCAAATGACCTCGTTGCCAGGCGCCAGATCCGCCGCCTTCATAAAGTGCGGATTCGCGTTGCCTTCTTTTCCCATCTTGTACAGCACCATCCCCAAGTTGTAGTGCGTTTCGGCCAGCATAGGCGAGGCGTTGATTGCCGCTTCGAGCGGAGAACACCTCGCCTGTCTGTTAGTCGGCCACAGCCGCAGGACGAAGCACCGCAGAGTAGGCAAGGCTTGGGCCGGTCTTCCGTTCGAATACAAAGCCCGCATCTCTGGCCATCTTTTGCATCACCCGAAGCGAGATAAAATCCGGATCGATGAGGACTTCGCTGATCAGAAGTCGGCCACCGGGCTTGAGTACCCGCCGTAACTCACGGAGCGCCACAACTGCGTCCGGGATTTCTCCAAGGACCCCGATCAGATACGCAGCATCGAAGGTATGATCGTGATACGGAAGCTTCTGAGCGTCTCCCTGTCTTGCGACGATGTTGGTGAGGCCACGGCTCGCCGCTCGCCGTTTCAGGTCATCGATCATCTCTTGTTGCACATCGAGGGCATCGAGAACTCCGTCGGGGAGGAGGGAAGCCGCGATCGGCAGGGCGTGAACACCGATTCCAGGGCCGACCTCTAAGATGCGTTCTCCGCTTCGAGGCTGAAGGATTCTCTTGATGTGATTGGGTGAATGGGGGCCTCGGGGAACAAGGAGCACCCATCGCATGAAATAGGGCATGGGAATGGGGAACTTGCGACTCCAAACCCGACCCGCCATGTTGGCTCCGAGAGCAAACACGGCGCACACCGCAGCCCACAGCAGCTCGCCGCGGAACGTCATGACAACGGCTAGAACCCAAGCCACGATCTCAGAAAAGAAGAGACACGCTCTATGGAAGGTCCACGCTTGCGGTTGCATGTCGTGGGAACCTCCTCTCCCTCTCGGAGCGCCACCGATCACGTGGCGGCTTCATAGCTTTGAGCAACGACACTGTTCCAAAGGCTGTGGCATAGCGCACCGTTTCTTCAACTTGGCTGAACCCGGCTTCGCGAATCAGCACTGGGAGCAGCCCCTTCATATTGTCCCCGGCCTCCTCCAGCCAACGCACTATGAGTGAAACGGCAGCCATGACAGCATTGTGAGGCTTCCCGAAATC
>SCVQ01000151.1 GCA_004296865.1 Nitrospirota bacterium | reverse complement strand
ACTACATTCAGTTCCCGGACTACCGCACCCAGATCAATTTCATGGTCAGCCTGACCGGCATCGGGGCCACCGAGGCCGACGGCACGGCATTGATGAAGACCATTTTGAGCCCGCTGTTGAAAGATGAAAAGGGCTTGCCGTGGCCAACCACGCCCACCAAACGCACGTCCTCGTCTTCGACGTCAACGCAACCCACGTCGGGTGTGGTCAAGCCGTGATGTGAGAGCCATGACAGGCGTGGAGGCGATCCATGGGTAGAGTCGTTCGCAGGTGCGGTCCTGGGACGGAGCCTGTAGTCGGATCGGCAGCGGTGTTCTTGCTCGGCCTCCTACTGCTTTGGCCGGCTGGCCAGGCCTCGGCGTCTTCGGAACATTCTCGCGATCATCTCAAGCGGGCCAAGGTGTTCCTGGCCGCCGGGGATTACCGGCGGGCGGTGGAGGCCTGCCAGAAGGAGGTCGATGAGGCGCCCTCTGCTGAAAGCTATGTCTACCTGACCTATGTGTACCACGCGATCGACGGGTATTTGGAGGCCCTCGCAAAGGCGGATCGGTGGGTGGCAGTGGAACAGTTGTATTTGAATTTAGCGAGCCGAGAGACCCAGGATCTGGTGGATCCCCCGGAAGTCCTGGCCAGGATCGCCAAAGAGATCATTCAGGGAGGCGTGCAACGACAGGCCGATGTGAGCGCGGCCATGGCGGCGCGGCTTGACGCTGCGGTGGTGGAACGGCTGTGGAAGCAACAGGCCGATTGGCGCAAGGCCAGGCCGGACAGTTGGTGGACCGGCGTCCCGGACGGCTGGGACTGGTAACGTGCGAGTGGCAGGGCTGGCCCTCGTGCTCGTATGTCGCGCACATCAGATACATAAAAAATAGGCATCGTCCGATGCGCGCTGTGAGGGGGCTCCAGCTCCTGAATTGAAAGAAAAGAAGAGAAGTGCCGCGGTTGACAGTCTCGAGGGGGTGGTATACGATGCGCAAACGTTGTGAGCGGACGGTCTGATCTTTTCCGTTCAGGAGCTTCAACCGAAGAATCTCAGCCTGCTGGAGGCAAAAAAACTATCCGCCCCCAGTTGATCGAAGGGGGCGGTTCAACCGAAGGTTGGTATGGAGGCGATCCTGTGGGAGGACAAGCGTTGAAAGTGGACGAGGCGAGTTGGGATGCCAATGTCATGAAGGCTCCCGAGTTAGTCATGGTGGATTTCTGGGCCGTCTGGTGCGGTCCCTGCCAGATGGTGGCGCCGATCGTCGATGAAGTGGCGACGGAATATGCCGGCAAGCTGCGCGTCTACAAGCTGAATACCGACGAGAACCCCGAAATCGCAGGCCGATATCAGGTGATGAGCATCCCGACGATCATTTTTTTCAAGAACGGCCAGCCGGTCGAGAAGCTCATCGGAGCGAGGCCCAAACGGCAGTTCAAGGAAACGATCGACTCGCTGCTCGCGCAACATTCCGCCACCGTCTAGGCGTTGCCGGCCTGCGACCGGCTCGTATGCTCACCGAGCTGCGCATCTCCAATTTCGCCGTCATCGACTCCCTGAACTTGGAGTTCGGGGGCGGCCTCCACGTCCTGACCGGCGAGACCGGCGCCGGGAAGTCCATTCTCGTCGATGCCATCGCCTTGCTGGTGGGAGGCCGAGCCTCCGCGGATCAGATCCGATCCGATGCCGAGGAGGCGGTGCTGGAGGCGGCGTTTTCGCTCCCTGCCGAGAGTTCCCTGGCCGTCCGCCTCCGTGAAAGCGGAGTGCTGGGGCCGCACGACTCCGAGATTATCATTCGTCGAGTCCTTTCCCGCAGCGGCCGCAACAGACTGTATCTGAACGGGAGCCTCACCCCGCTTCACGTGATCCAGACCCTGGCCGGCACCCTCATCGACATTCATGGACAGCACGAGCAGCAATCGCTGTTGTCAGGAGAGGCCCAATTGGATGCGTTGGATGCCTTCGGCCACCTCAAAGAGCTGCGGCGGGCTTATGCGGAGCGATATGAACGGTGGCAGGCCAGGCAGCGGGAACTGGACGAGGCTGTCCGAGTGGCGGCGGAGCGAGACTCGCGCGAAGAGTTTCTCCGGTTCCAGCACGGCGAGATCGAGGAGGCGGACGTCAAACCCGGCGAGGAAGAGGCGCTGCTCGCGGAGCGCCTCCGCTTGAACCATGCAGAGCGGCTCGGCCAACTGGCCGATGAGGCCTATGAAGGACTATACGTGGCTGAAGCCTCGGTGCTGGGGATGTTGGGGACAGTGCAGAATAAGCTCAAGGAGCTTGGGGCGATCGATCCGGCGGCGGCCGACTGGACAGCGCCCTGCGACAGCGCGACGGTGCAATTGCGGGAGCTGGCGCAGTCGGTGCGGGATTACCGCCAGGGGCTGGAGCATGATCCGGACCGGTTGACGCAGGTCGAAGAGCGATTGGATCGCCTGCAACGGCTGAAAAAGAAATATGGCGGCACGGTGGAGGCGCTCCTGGCGCGGGCACAAGAGATCAAGCGGGACATCGAGGCGATGGACCAGTCCGAGGCCTATGTGGCCGGGTTGCGCGAACAAGTTTTGCAGGAACACGTCCTCGCGTCCGCACTGGCGACGCAACTGTCTCACGGTCGGACGAAGGCGGCTGCGAAGCTGGAAGGACGGATCAAAGAGGAACTGGCCGCTCTCCGCATGGACCGGACCCGGATCAAAATCGACGTGGCTCGCGACGTCGGCGATGGGGCGCTGGGCTCGACCGGGTGCGATCGCGTCGCGTATCTGTTCTCGGCCAATGAGGGCGAGCCGCTCCAGCCGCTGGCGCGTGTTGCGTCCGGAGGGGAGCTCTCCCGCGTGATGCTGGCGATGAAATCGGTTCTGGCCGAGACCGATCACGTGCCCGTGTTGATTTTTGACGAGGTGGACGCGGGCATCGGCGGTGCCGTGGCGGCGGTCATGGGACGGCGGTTGCGGGCGCTGGCGGACTACCACCAGGTCTTCTGCATCACCCACCTTCCTCAGATCGCCGCTCAGGCCGGCACGCACTTCGTGGTGGAGAAAGCGGTGGTCAAGAAACGGACGGTCGCCAGCGTCAAGCAACTCGATCGGGCGGGTCGAGAATCAGAGGTCGCGCGCATGCTTGGCGGGGTGGCGATCACCAAGTCCGTGCGGCAGACGGCGGCGGAGATGATCGGGGAAGCGGAGCGCGGTTGATGAGCCGTCGCCGTCGCTTCCGTCGAAATGCCGGTCCGTCTATGATCAGCCAGGCCGGGGCGTAAGGCAAGGCTAGGCCGGCTCGGTCCCCACGTTATCGCTGTCCCGGCTTTCTGGTTTTTTGGTCCCGCGCTGTTTCACAGCAGACGACGACCACCGTGGTGTTGTCTTCCCCGCCTCGTTGATTGGCCCTCTCGACAAGTATCTGGCAGGCGGTTTGAGGCACGTGGCCGGCCTGCAGGAGCGCGTCTAAAATCTGGGCGTCGTCAAGCATCTTGGTCAAGCCATCGGTGCAGAGCAGTACGCGGTCGCCTGGCTGCAGCAGGTGCGTGGAGAGGACCGGCGTCGCGGCCGCCTCGGTGCCTAGCGCGCTGGTCAGCATGTGGCGAAGCGGGTGAGTCAGTGCCTCATCCGGTGACAACAAGCCTTGCCGGATCTGGTCCTCCACCCAGGAATGGTCTCGTGTGAGGCGGGTCAGCGATCGGTCTCGAAGGAGGTAGGCGCGGCTGTCGCCGAGGTGGGCTATCGTGGCCTGCGTGGCTTGCGCGAGGGGCGCGGAGTCTGGCTTGGAAGAAGGGGCGGCGCGAAGGTGCAGGACGACGACCGTCGTTCCCATCCCCGCTAACACAGGCTGTGCGATCGCTTCCACGCGGATCGCTTGGTTGGCAACACGAATCGCCTCGCGCAGCGCCGTGGAGGGGTTCTCTTGCGAAGGATGGTCCGGGTGATGGCGCTGCGGATACGGCCCAAGCGAGTCGCATGACGACGCGATCGTCTCGACCGCCAGGCGGCTGGCCACCTCTCCTCCGGCACGGCCCCCCATGCCGTCGGCGACGATCCAGAGGCCGCACTCGTTCAGAACGGCGAAGGCGTCCTGGTTGGACTGACGGACCAGGCCGATGTGCGTCAGGCCAGCGCTTTTCCAGATTTGGCTACAGGGCTGCTCCATGCGCATCGTGCCTCCCTGCAGCCGGTGGCGGAAGCGCCGGACCGTAGCGCGTCTGCAACTGGTCGTAAATGAGGGTTGCGAGGGGCTCCAGGTTCCGGACATCGGCCTCGTTGTAACGGAGCAAGAGGTCGAGCGCGGCTGTCTGCCCATGATGACGCCAGGTGTTCCACAACCTGACGGCTTCCCAGCCGTCCAGCCCCTGGAGGTCGGCTGATCGTTGAATGCCGACTTCCGACTCGATCCGTTTGAGTCCTCCGCTGAGCCCCAGACGCTTGGCCGCGAAGCAGAGGTCGAAGTGCGGGAGATCGGTAATCAGCCCCGGAAACTTTGCGCGTAGGTAGGGAAGATCGAAAATGCTGCCGAAGAACGTGACGATGAGGCTGTGTTGCGCGAGCTCGGCGTTGAGCCGCTCTTCGGACAGCGAGTCGCCCTGCACCAGGCTGATCATCCGTCCGTTCGCATAGAGCCCCACCACGGTCACCTCGCCGTGGAGAGGGGGCTTGCCGGTGGTTTCGATGTCCAGATAGACGGCGCCGGCTTTGAACGCTTCGAAGAGGCGCCAGTGGTCGCGGGGCTTCAGGCAATGCGAAAAGTAGCGTGACTGCCACGTCTGCAAGTGGTGCATCGCGGTGGCGATGTCAAGATCGTAGGCCTGCTTCCGTCCCGGCGAGATGCCCGGCAGTGCCGTCCGCGCAAGGAATGTCCGCCAATCGGCGATACCGTCTTCCCACAGCCGCCGTTCGGTGCACTCGCCGATGCCCTTGAGTAACACAAATGAGGATTGAATCATGGTGGAGCAGAAGCTGGCGCAATGGACGCTGATTTTGTGCCGGATTCTAGCCTTGATTTCAGCAAGGAAACAAGCTAAATTCCGCTTGTGCGATGCCCGCAAGACGTACCTCTTCACAGGACTTCCATCGCGGCAGTGCGCGGCAGTGTCGGATATGAATACTATGGACAATGGGATCAGGCGGATTACGATCGCTGTGGGCGGGCTTACGCTTGACGCGGAGTTAAAGAAGAACAAGACCGCCGATGCCATTTATGCGGCCTTGCCGGTCGAGGCCTCGCTGAATACCTGGGGAGAGGAATTCTATTTCAAAATTTCCGGGGTGAAGGACCATCGGGAGACCGCGACGACGCAAGTGAAGGTGGGGGACCTGGCTTTCTGGGGAGCCGGAGGAGTCCTGGCGATTTTTTTTGGGAGAACGCCGATGAGTCTGGGGCCGGATCCGGTGCCGGCCGACCGGGTGAATGTCGTGGGGCGCATCGTCGGCGACGCCACGATCTTACGACAGGCCATGGATGCGACGGAAATCCGAGTCGACAAGGCCTGAGGACGCAATCGGCCTGGGCGCAAGGGGCGTGCGATGAAGCTTTCGAAGGAACGGATCGGCCATATGGCCGGGGCTTTGGTCGCTCATCTCCGGAAGGAAGGGCAACTGGAAGTGCAGGGGCCTGAGAAAGTCCTCGTCGAGGCCCTGAATCATGCCATCACGGATGAGTTGATGGTCGAAGATCGATTGAATGTCGAAGTCCGCGGACTGTTGAAAGCCTACGAGGCGGAGATTGAAAAAGGACACGTGGACTACCAGAAGATGTTTGTGATGATCAAGCAGAAGTTGGTCAGGGAGCGGGGGGTGATCCTGTGAGAAGGAGGCCGTCAGCCCTTAACCGTCGGCTCCCAGCTTATCTCGGATCCAAGAGCGTGAAGCTGACGGCTGATCGCTGATGGCTCGTTGAAGATGTTGCTCAGCGACGACAAGGTGATGCATCTTGCGCACGTCATCCTTGCCTGCCTCAAGAAGGCGCCAACGGCACGGCTCATAGGGGATGAAGCGCTGGTCCTTCGCGAGATCAAGCGGGTGCTTGCCGTGGAGGTGAGCCAGGAAGAACAGGTCGACCAGGTGGTACGGGGCCGATTGGCTTCCTATTCTCGGCCGATCGCCGAGGGGAGTTCGGAATGGGAAGTCCTATACCGCAAAGCGTTCGAGGACGAGCTTCGCAAACACAACAAACCGTGAGGACGACGGCTTTTCCCCTATTCCGAGTAGAGGCGACTATGAGATCCATCGCATCGTGGCTTGTTATCGGTTGGCTGCTCTGGCTCCCCGCTTGCGCCGGTCCGGAGAAGCCGAAACCGAGAATGCCCTTGCCGGTTGCGCTGAGTTCTCCCAAGCCGGTCACACAATCGACGGAGCAGGGCACGCGTGAGTATAAGAACGGGCGCTTTGAAGAGGCCAAGGCGGCTTTTCAGCAAGCGGTGGCCGGCGCGCCGAAGTCCGGGCAGGCCCATTACAATCTGGGGCTGGCGCTCTATGCGCTGGGAGACACGGACGAAGCGCGGGAGCATTTTATCGAAGCCGCCAATCTGGAGCCCGGCAACAAGGACATCTGGGACTCGCCGGCCTTGCGTCCCTATGGCGCGCCGGATCCGAACATCGTCAAGAAGCAGAAGGAGTATCAGGGCAAACGGCCCTCGGGTGGAGGCATGGGAGGGGTTCGATAAGGAGCGAGCCCCGCGGATGCCTGTGGAGGGGGCCGGCGTGTTCTAATCCAGCGCGCCCTATGGGCCCACGTTTTCGGGTGTTCCTTTCCGCACGTCCCTCTTTCCAGCCAGATGACTTGCCGGTAGACCAGGGTGGTCGATCATGCAATTCCCTGTGAGCCCCTGTGGACACGCGCGTCCGGTGCTTCGTCACGTTGGGTGTTGCGGGACCATGGCGGAGGGATGCTTGCCGAGGCGATGCAAGCCGAGTACTATGCGCGGAGGAGGCGCACACGATGGCGACAGAATTGGCTGAGGGAGATAAGGCACCCGATTGGTCGCTCCCGGATGAGCAGGGGAAGACGGTGCGCTTGAAAGACTTCAAGGGGAAATCCGTGGTGCTGTACTTCTATCCAAAAGACAATACGCCTGGATGCACGCAGGAAGCCTGCGACTTTCGCGACTCGATTGCGCGAATTCGGAAAACGGGCGCGGTGGTCTTGGGCGTCAGTCTGGACGGGCCGGATGCACACCGGAAGTTCATCGCCAAATTCGACCTGCCCTTCTCGCTGCTGTGCGACGAGGATGCCCGTGTGTCCAAAGCCCATGGCGTCTACAAGGAAAAGAGCATGTACGGGAAGAAGTACTGGGGCATCGAGCGCAGCACCTTCGTGATCGACGGGGCTGGCGTGCTCAAGGCGGTGTTCCGCAAGGTGAAGGTGGACGGCCACGTGGAAGAGGTTCTGGCGGCGCTCAAATCGTGAAGTCGGTCCGCTCGGTGCGCGAGGGCCGACCGCGACGCTGCACCTCGACGAACGACGAAGATGGATAATCGCGAAAAAACTTGGCACGGCTTGCGCGCGGCCTCCCTGTCGATCATCGCCGGATTGGGGCATTTGTATCTCGGTGAGAAGCGTGGCTATGCCCTCATCGTCTTCGGCCTGGCCCTGGTGGTCGTGTCGCGAGTGGTCTGGGGACCGGCCGAACTCCTCTATCTCAGTCTCGCAATTTTTTCCGCCGTGGACGCCTATTCGATCGCCAAGCGCGGGCATGGCCTGATGTGAGGCGTCGTACTGCGGGGGGACGTCCGTCCTAGCCGGGAGGTGCACGGTGCCCAAACGATCGGCCGCTCACGGTCGCCCGCCTGTCTCGTCGCATCCTCTTATCAAAACGGTTCCGCCCGGTCCCAAAGCCAGGGCCTGGGTCCGCCGCGACGAGGCGGTGCTCTCCCAGTCCGCCACGCGCATCTATCCACTGGTCGTCGAGAAGGCGCGGGGTGCGACGGTGGAAGATGTGGACGGGAATCGGTACCTGGATTTCACGGCCGGCATCGCCGTGGTCGCGACGGGCCATTCCCATCCCCAGGTGGTGAAAGCGATCAGCCGGCAGGCGTCGCGCTTCATTCACATGTCCGGGACCGATTTTTATTACCCGGCTCAGGTCAAGCTGGCGGAGGCGATCGAGCGGGTCACGCCGGGCAAGGCCCCCAAACGGACCTTCTTCAGTAATTCCGGCACCGAGGCGGTCGAAGCGGCCTTCAAGCTGGCGCGCTACAAGACCCGCCGGCCGCTCACGCTTGCATTTCAGGGCGCGTTCCATGGAAGGACGATGGGCGCGCTTTCCTTAACCGGCAGCAAGGCCGTCCAGCGCCGGCATTTCTCGCCGCTCATCCCCGGCGTGACGCACGTGCCCTACGCCAATTGTTACCGCTGCCCCTATGGGCTGACCCATCCGTCCTGCCGGATGCATTGCGTCACGGTCATCCGCGACGTGTATTTCAAAACCATCCTCCCGCCGGAGGATGTCGCCGCCATCATCGTCGAGCCGATCCAGGGGGAAGGCGGTGTCATCGTTCCGCCGCCGGAATTTCACCCGATGCTGGTCTCGCTGGCCCGTGAGTTCGGCATCGTGTATGTCGTGGACGAAGTGCAAACGGGGATGGGGCGGACGGGCAAGATGTTCGCCAGCGAACATTGGGGCGTCGAGCCGGACATCGTGGCGATTGGCAAAGGCATTGCGTCCGGCCTGCCGATGGGGGCCACCGTGGCCTCCGCCGAGCTGATGAGTTGGCAGGCCGGCGCCCATGCCAACACCTTCGGCGGGAACCCGATC
>SCVQ01000150.1 GCA_004296865.1 Nitrospirota bacterium | reverse complement strand
GATCGTGGCCCTGTTTGCCGGCATGCACACCTTCGTCAAGTATGCGAAGGCTTGGGAAGTCTTGAACGTGAAACGTGACTCGTGAAGCGCAGGACGATGGAGGGTGCCTTCCTATTACGCTTCACGCTTCACGCATGACGAGGTGCGCGTGAGGATCGGGATCGATGCCAATTCCATTCTGGGAGATCGCGGTGGTGTCGGCTGGCATACGTACCAGCTGCTTCGCGCCTTGCTGGAGTTGAAGGAAGAGGTCGAATTTGTGGGTTACGTCAAGCCAGGTTCGCTACGGGATGGCGCGCCGGAAGGGTGGGGCAAGCTGGCGCGGTTGCGCTGGGTCGAGGCGGGGCGTCTTGCGATGCCGTGGCGTGGCAGGATAGACCGGCTGGATCTCTACCATGGGACGAACTTCAAGATGCGGACGAGCGGGCGCTATGGCGGCGTCGTGACCGTGCACGATCTCTGGCTGGACCGGTACCCGCAGTACAGCACAAAATTCCTTGGCCAGCGGGCTTCGTTCCGTCGGACGAAGCGGACCGCTTGGCGGGCACGGAAGGTGATCACCGTTTCGGAATATTCCGCGTGCGATATCGAGTCGCTCTACGGCCTTCCGCGAAACCGAATCGTCGTGATTCCCAATGGGGTCTCGGATGACTTTCGGCCGATGGGTGATGAGGAGAGCCTGACAGGTCTTCGCCGACGGTTTGCGCTTCCAACCGATCGCTTCATTCTGTTTGTGGGTGGCGCCGACCCTCGAAAAAACCATGCGACCTTCCTCAAGGCTTGTGAAAAACGGTTGGAGCGACTGGCTGGTTATAGTCTGGTGCTGGTGGGGGATGTGCACCATCGTTTCGGCGACATGAAGGAAACCGCCCGCGCACTCGGCCTTGAGCGCCAGGTGGTGTGCACGGGGAGGCTGCCAATCGTCGACATTCGGCTTCTCTACTCCCACGCCGATCTCTTTGTGTTCCCGTCCATCTATGAGGGGTTCGGCATGCCGGTTCTGGAGGCGATGGCTTGTGGTGCACCGGTGATCACGTCCAACCGTACATCTCTACCTGAGGTTGCCGGGGATGCGGCGGTGCTGGTGAATCCGGAGGATGCCGAGGAATTAGCCGAGGCGATCGTCCGGGTGCTGGACACTCCTTCGCTCCGCGCATCGTTGAAAGAAAAGGGGTTCGAGCGGGCGAAACAGTTTACCTGGGAGCAGGCGGCGAGGCGAACCTTGGCGCTGTATAGAGAACTCTGTGGAGTGGGGAGCTAATGGCTGATGGCATATAGCTAATGGGCAGAGCGCAGCCAGGAATCGGTCTTACCATCGGCCATAAGCTATAAGCCATCGGCTCTTGTTTTATGCAAAATATCCTGGTCATCAAATTGCGGTATATCGGCGATGTTCTGCTGGCGACCCCGGTGCTGCGGGCGTTACGGGATCGGTTCCCTGACGCGCGAATCACGGCGGCGGTCAACCGAGGTACGGAAGATATTCTGAAGTGGAACCCGGATCTCAACGAGGTCTTGGTGGTGGAGCGGGGCGGGCTCGGCACGCAGGGGCGGTTCGTCAGAGATCTTCGCCGACGCCGCTTCGATTGCATTGTGGATCTTACCGATGGCGACCGGTCCGCCATCCTCGCTGGACTGAGCGGCGCGCCGATCCGTATCGGGTTCAACGACGAACACCGCTGGCGGGGGCTGCTCTACACCTCGGTCGCAACGGGTCGTCGGGACGCGGTTCACCGAGTGGAGCATGATCTGGAAGCCGTGCGGGCGTTGGGCATCGAGCCCAAGCCAGCCCCGCTCGTGCTCCGGACTTCTCCACAGGATGAGGAAGAAGCGGCCGGGATTCTAAGGGACATTTCTGATGGGGCCTCTGAAGGCAAGGGCGGACGGCCTTTGGCGCTCCTGCAGCCCGGGGCTCGCTATTGGTTCAAGGCCTGGCCAGTTGAGCGGTTCGCCGCACTGGCTGATCGGCTCACGGATGTCTATGGGTGCCGGGTCCTCGTCGGCGGGGATGTGCGGGAACGGGATGTCGCGGAGGCAGTCCGGTCCAAAGCCCGCTCGGCTCCGGCGGTCCTGGCCGGCCGTACGACCCTGTTACAATATGCCGCAGTCCTCAAGCGGTGCGCCCTCTTCGTGGGGAATGACAATGGGCCTATGCACATGGCGGCGGCTCTGGGGATGCCGGTGGTGGCGCTCTTCGGACCCTCGGACCCTCGTGAATGGGGGCCGCGTGGAGAGAGAACTCGGGTTCTCTATAAGGGGCTTGACTGCCGCCGATGCTTTCATCCAACCTGCACGCGCGGTGAGGACAGTTGCATGAAGCGAATTACCGTCGATGAAGTGGTCGAGGCCGCCGGGCAGGTGATGATCCTGAAGGAGCCGATCCGTGAGCGGGTGTGATCCTGTGGTGAGCGTGGTGATCCCTGTCTTCAACGGAGCGCCCTTTGTGACGAAGGCTGTGGCCAGCGTGAGGGCGCAGACCGTTAAGGACGTGGAAATCCTCGTGGTGGACGACGGGTCTACGGATGGGACGCAGGCAGTTCTGGACGAACTCCATCGGACCATGGGGGTGACCTGGTTTCAGCAGGACCACGGAGGTCCGGCCAGGTCACGGAATCGAGGCATTGTCGAGGTCAAGGGCGAGTTTGTTGCGTTGTTGGACTGCGATGATGTGTGGTTGCCGGACAAGCTGGAAGCGCAGCTTGCGCTGATGAGGGGCTGTCCCGCGGTGGGTGTGGTCCACACGGATTACGAAGTGGTGGATGAGGATGGGGCCGTGTTGGAACGAGTTCGGGCGCGACGCAGTGCCGAACCGTTGGTGTGCGCGTTTGTGGGAGGACATACGGCGCTGCCATCCACGCTGTTGATCCGGAGGGACGTCTTGCAGAAAGTCGGCGCGTTGAACCAGGACCTCTATGGGTCCGAGGATTCGGACTTGACGATCCGGCTCTACGCGGCCACGCAATTCGATTGTGTGGATCGAGTTTTGGTCCGGAAGCTCCAGCGCGGCCATGGGTATCGCGACATGGCCTTTGACGAAGCACTGCACAAAGAGAAAATTCTCTCAAGCCGGGAACGGTTCCTGGCTCGACTGGAACAGATGCTGCCGTTGACTGTGGCGCAGCGTGAGGCCTTGGACCGCGAGTGGGCGAATTATTATCTAGGGCGTGGGGGGGCTGCGGAACGAGCGGGTCGGCCGGCCGACGCACGCCGCTTCTACGCGAAGGCGATCAGGAAGTCTCCCCTGCGGCTGCGGGGCTATACAAGATGGTTGCGAGTACTGATTGGCATGGGCTAGCTTGCAGCACGTTGATCCAGTGGCCTTTCTCAGTGTGCGATGAAGTCGAAATGTGGATATTTCATCTATGATAAATAGGTCTGGTGTGGTGACGGACAGGTTATCCCAGCCTTCCAGGGGATGCCCCGCATGCGGTTTGTCCGCCTCTTGGTACGGTTTTGTTGAATCCTGTCAGGCGCAGATCAATGACCAGGTTCTGAATTATTTTCTTTACGAGTGCGGGGAATGCGGGACGCAGTTTGCAGACCCAGCCAAGGCGGCACCTCCAGATTGGTATGCTCATTGGGGGGAATATTATGGGTGGCGCTGGGAATTTGATCGCCTGTTTGAAGACTTGGAATGTCTGTCAGCCTTGCGTAAGCCATTGAAGATTCTTGAAATTGGCTGTGGCCAAGGTGTGGTCTTGGAGCGGCTCAGCCAGCAGCACGATGTCTGGGGGTTAGAGTTCAATATAGAGGCAGCACAGATTGGGCAGGGCAAAGGCCTGCGGATTTTCCCGACCACGGTTGAGGCCTTTCGAGCAGATAATCAGCAACTAACTTTTGATGTGGTTGCGTTCTTTCAAGTCCTTGAACATTTGGAAGACCCAGAGGCATTCTTAAGCCAAATCACAAAACTGCTCAATCCTGGAGGATACGTGTTTATATCCATTCCAAACCAAGAAAGATGTCGGCCCATGCTCGAAAGAGAAATCTGCGACTATCCACCGCATCACCTTACCCGCTTCAGCAAGAGCGGGGTCTTGAGGCTTCTCAAT
>SCVQ01000149.1 GCA_004296865.1 Nitrospirota bacterium | reverse complement strand
GTTCAACTCCCAATGGTCTCAGGCTGCCCGGATCGTTTATGACGGCATCCTCAGCGCCTCAGGTGGTTTCACGTCGCCCGCCAATCCATTGCCATTGCCCTTGGCGACCGACCCGTCCGCGCCGGATAAAACCTCTTCGGCCCCATCAATAGAAACAAGAGAGACAAACCCGGCGGTTTCGTCTCTAACTGCTTCGTCACAAGACGGACAAATCGAGTCCCTCAACGACGCGCACCAGTCTGAGACAGCCCAGCCCGTCATCAGGTCCCGCAAGGAGGCCCTTCAAACGGGGCTACTCATCGATGTCACTCCCCTCGCTAAAACAATAGGCCTGCCCCTCCCTGTCGGGATCACCAAACCCCTTTGGGATGTCGCCATCACGGCCTCCCACGGAATTCCTGAAGACCAGTACGAGTCCCGTATGCGGGATGTGTTGATGGCCCTCCGCCTGCGTTTGTCGACCTCGCACACAACCATCCCGTGGATCGAATTTCCGGTCCTCCTGGCGTTCCCTCCGGATACCATCCCCCAGCTCTGCGTCCTACACGCCATCGCGCACGGAGACCAAGCCACAACCTATGCACTGACCTTGAGCCTCCGCGACGAAGTCTCGACCATCATCTCCCCCTTGAACAATTAGGGCGTAGGTTCCAGCCTGGGCTCAGAGGGGCTCGGCGTGCCGAGCCGGGAATGGCTGTGGGCGCAAGAGCCCACGGCAGGGTCTTACGAAGAGAAGCGAGTCAGCGTCACGGCACATCGGCCGCGCAGCGGAACCCGAGCGTCGGGCCCCAGTAGGTCATCTCATCCCAGCCTCGATAGCTGGCACGGAGCTCCAGCGCGCTTTGACTCCAGTCGCCGCCCCGCAACACGCGGAACGATCCGCGAAGCGGGCCTTGTGGATCATGGGATGGGGCCACGGCGTAAAAATCTTCCGCATACCAGTCCTTGACCCATTCCCAGGCATTGCCGGCTAGGTCGAAGACCCCGTAAGGCGAAACGGTTCCCGGCATGCTTCCGACCGGCTCGGTTCCGTTGCCGCCTGCTTTCAGGTCATGCTCCTTCAGCCGGCTTTTGATCGCCTCCAGGCTATTGCCCCAGGGATAGCGCCGCCCGTCCGTACCTCGGGCCGCCTTTTCCCACTCGGCTTCGGTCGGGAGCCGTCGTCCGGCCCACTGACAGAAGGCGCGAGCCTGCCCCCAGGTCAGGTTCGTGACAGGATGTTGCGCGCGCCGGGGATCGTCCAAGGCCCTCGGATCCTTGAGCCGGGAACAGGCTCCGCTCTCGACGCAGAGCCGATAGCGCGCGTTGGTCACTTCGTACTTGTCGATCCAGTACGAGCTGAGATAGGTGCGCCGCATCGGCCTGGTATCGGGGAGCCCGTCCTCGGCACCCATGAGAAATTCCCCCGCGGGGACCAAGACCATGCCCTCCAGCGGAACAATGCCACGCTGAGCCAGTCTCTGCAGCTCCTCCTTCTGCGCCGCCATGAGCTTCTCGTTCACCTTGGCGATCGTCTCAGGCTCATCGCGCCCCCCTGACGCCTCATCCGGGCCCGGGCCTGGCTTCGGACCGGAACTCGGCTCCCGCTCGGCGGCGGCCTTAGGCTGGCCGGCGGCAGGGCCGATTTGCCCTGCCTGGGCGGCCGTCGGCTCCGCGACGCTCACGGTCTCGATCCGAACCGTCGTCCGAGCGATCGCGCGCACGAGCTTCTCACGGTCTCTCTCCAGCCCCCGTCGCTTTTTCACGGCCTTTCCGACCATGCCGATCGCCGCAAAATCAAAGTCCGGAATGTTCGCCAGGAGCGGTGTTGCGTAGCTGATCGGCACCGCAAAGGCCATCCCTTCCGGCGCGATCCCGGAAGGGTGCATGAACTTCGTCGTCACGATGCCGACGAGTTCTCCTGCCTGGTTCAGGACCGGTCCTCCGCTGTTGCCGGGGTTGATTGCCGCATCGACTTGAAAGACCCGCTGCACACCCTTCGTCCGCACCGCCGCAATCCGACCGCGGGTCACGGACACTTCCCGGAGGCCGAACGGAAATCCGACGGTGATGACTTCTTGATCGAGCCGGACGGCACCCGCATAACCGATGGGCACTTCTGTCAGTCCTACCGTCTCGATCTTGAGCAGGGCGAGATCGTGTTCAGAATCGGTGCTGAGGAGGATCGCTGGTGCGCGGAATTCCCCGGCAGTCACGACGACAATCCGCTTCGCGCTGGCGACCACGTGATGCGCCGTCAGGACGTACCCATCGCTATGGACAATGACTCCGCTCCCCGCCGGCTTCTCGACGGGAGCACCCGGTCGCTCAGCCCCCCAGAGGCTGCTCGAGCCGGAAACGATCATCACCCACAGAAGGAACGCTATTCGTCTCATGGTCGAATCGGGATTACCACGCTAATCGCGCCGGCGTTTTGGCCCAGTCTGAGTCCCTCCCGAGGATAGCCGGTCTGGTCCGGTTCCCCCTTCGGTTCGCCGTGACAATCCAAGCATTTCCTGGTCGTATAGAGCGGAAACATCAGACGTAACGCCCCGCTCTTCGCCGTGACTTCGCTGATCACTTTCTCACGGGGATACGAGGGATCGGCAAACGCCTCCAACGCCGTTCGTTCAGCCGCATCCGGCGCGTTGAGGAGATTGCGAGGCGCCAGCGCCGTCTGTTTCAGCCGCACGTATGTC
>SCVQ01000148.1 GCA_004296865.1 Nitrospirota bacterium | reverse complement strand
TGCGACGAAGGACCTGACCCTCATGGAGGCGGTCCAGAAGATGCGCGGGCCGAAAGGCTCGAAGGTGGCCCTGACCATCCAGCGCGATGGGACGCCGGACCCGCTCGTATTCACCCTAGTTCGGGACACCATCAAGATCGAGAGCGTCAAATCCAAGGTGATCGAGGGGAATATCGCCTACGTCAGGCTGACCCAGTTTCAGGAATCGACGGGCAAGGACCTCAGCCGCGTGCTGAAGCAATTTCGAGAGCAGAAACTGCAGCCCACCATCCTGGACCTCCGGAACAATCCGGGCGGCCTGCTGACGTCGGCGGTCGAGGTTTCGGAGCAGTTCGTCGCGTCCGGCAAGCTGATCGTCTACATCAAGGGGCGGGATGGGCGGAAGGACGAGTACCTGTCGCGGATGAAGGAACAGCCGGAAGAATACCCGTTGATCGTCCTGGTCAACGAAGGGTCCGCGAGTGCGTCCGAGATCGTCGCTGGCGCGTTGCAGGACTGGGGTCGGGCCGTGATCATCGGGACGACGACGTTCGGGAAGGGCTCGGTCCAGACGATCCTGCCGCTGGCGGACGGATCCGGGCTGCGCCTGACGACGGCCAAGTACTACACGCCGAAGGGCCGGTCCATCCAATCCACCGGC
Source organism: Nitrospirota bacterium (assembly GCA_004296865.1). Taxonomy (GTDB): domain Bacteria; phylum Nitrospirota; class Nitrospiria; order Nitrospirales; family Nitrospiraceae; genus SCVQ01. Next base: position 8,476 of record SCVQ01000148.1, on the reverse strand, counting down.
ATTACCCCCGATATCGTTGTCAAGCTCCAGCCGGTGACGGTCGCCAAGGTTGTGGACAAGGAAGGGGAGGGGAAGCCGGCGGTTCCTCATCCAGGCGCGAAGGCTCCGACGGTTCCTCCGGCCGGCGCCAAGCCTGGGGACGAGTCCAGCGCCAAGGGCAATGCCGGCGAGCCGGGCGGCGAGGCCGCGCTGGAAGACGATGCCCAGCTTCAGAAAGCGGTGGAGCTGTTAAAGACGTGGAAGATTTTCAAGGACCTGAAGCCGCTGTAAATCAGGATGGTGAAAAGGGCTGCCAGCTTTGTTCTCGCATCGCTTCCGGCCTCAACGTACTGCCAAGACGCCTCGGCCGTTCGCTCGCTGCGGCCTCGCTGGACAGCCTTTTTGACCATCCTGTAAAGGGAACAGGAATTTTTCTCGTGAAGCAGGTCTTGGAGGCATAGCATGTCCACCTTAGACAGTAGCCTAAGTCTTCTCGATAAGTGGCCTCAGTGGAAACGTCTCACGGCCATGCCTGACCAAGTGGCTAGGCTTGAGCAGCGGCTAGCGGCGATCGAGGCTAAATTCGGTCCAGCTATCGGGGACACGTGCCCGAAGTGTCGGCAGTCAGCCTTCCAATTAGTTGGCTCCAAGAAAGATCCCGTCTTTGGGGATATGGGAGTCAGCCTACGTCAGTATCGATGTTCGTCCTGTGGATTTGAAGAAGACAAGCAAGTCCATTAAATGATCTCCTCCTCCCCCCACCTGACCTTCCACTTCCGTCAGGCCCGGGCCGATGCGGATACTGGTTCATAAGCTATCGAAGCAAGGGGCATTTTGACAGCAGACATTTTCCCCCAAGCAGATCGTCTATTAAAACGACCTTTTTGTTGGGCAATAGGGTTTAAACAAGCTGGTGGTCATCGGACGTCAACGAGCAAGGTGCTAAGAACCGCTTCCTCGTTTGGCCTGCTGACGGGCTTGAATAGCGGCGAGCAAGTCTTCTTCGGACGCGGTGACGCCGGGCAGCGTTCGCAGCAGGTGTGAGCGGACCAGGGTGTCCAGGTCCTCCAACGTCCTGATGCCCAGCCTGGCGTAGAGGTGCTGGACCACGTTGTCCGACAGGCCGGGGAGCGTCGCCCAGCTGGCCACTTTCGGCGGCAGAGGGGTTTTCATTTCCTCATAGGCCTGGATCTTTCCTGTCGCGAGAAATTCTTGAATCCTGGCTGACAGGTCTTTCCCGATCCCGGGCATCTCCTGCAGCGCGCCACGGTCGGCTAGTCGCGTCACGTCTTCCTCCAATGCCGCAAGAGAATCGGCGGCGCGTCGGTAGGCCCGTACCCGATGCGGGTTGGCGCGGCGGGCCGCCAGCAAGTCCGCCATTGATGCAAAGATCTGAGCCAAGGTTTTGTTGTGGGCCGTCATCAGGAGCCTTTCTGTGTGAATCGGACTTATGGTAGCAAGGGACAGGCCTGCACTGCTAGGGCACTCGGGCGTTTATTGACAGGGGCTTTCAGCGTCCCGTAGGATGCAAGTAGCATTGCCCTATGCAAATCCTGGTGAACGGGGAATCTCGAGAGTTCAAGGCCGACACGACGGTGGCGGACCTGTTACGCGAACTGGACGTCAAGCCGGATCGTGTGGCCGTGGAAGTGAATCGTGAAATTCTGGACAAGGGAGCCTTCGCTCAGCGGAGCTTGCGAGAGGGGGATCGAATCGAGATCATCAGCTTCATCGGTGGCGGGCAGCCCGCCGATCAATATAGGGACGTATCATGAATAATGATCAGTTGATCATCGCAGGCCGCGAATTCAAGTCCCGTCTCTGGGTCGGGACCGGCAAATACAAGGATTTCGTCGAGACGAAGAAGGCCATCGAAGCATCCGGTGCGGATGTGGTGACGGTGGCCGTCCGGCGGGTGAATATCACCGACCGCTCGAAGGAGAATCTCCTCGACTATCTGGACCCGAAGAAGTACACGATCCTTCCCAACACGGCGGGCTGCTATACGGTGGAGGATGCCGTGCGCTATGCGCGGCTGGCCCGTGCGGCGGGTGTGTCCGATCTCGTCAAGTTGGAAGTGATCGGCGACGAGCGGACGCTCTTTCCGGACACGGCCGGGCTGATCGAAGCGGCCAAGATTCTCATCAAGGAAGGGTTCGTCGTCCTGCCCTATACGAACGACGATCCCATTGTGGCCAAGAAGCTGGTGGATATCGGGTGCCCGGCCGTGATGCCGCTGGCGGCGCCGATCGGGTCCGGGCTCGGCATCCGCAATCCCTACAACCTCAAGATCATCCTGGAAACCGTGAAGGTGCCGATCATTGTGGATGCGGGGGTCGGGACCGCTTCCGATGCGGCGCTGGCGATGGAATTGGGCGCCGACGCGGTGCTGATGAATACGGCCATCGCAGGCGCACAAGATCCGATCATGATGGCCGAAGCCATGAGGTACGCCGTGGATGCGGGCCGCTTGGCATTCAAAGCGGGACGCATTCCCAGGAAACTCTACGCCACCGCCAGCAGCCCGATTGAAGGGATGCTGTAAGCCGCGTGAAATGTGACGCGTGACGCGCCAGACGATCTGACGAACGACGCTTCACGAATGACGCGGCGCGGGGCCCTGCCTCCCGTTGATTGCGCTCTCTACCTCGTCACCGATCGCCATCAGACCGCGGGCCGTCCGCTTGTCGCCCTCTTGCGCGAGGCCCTGGGGGCCGGGCTGCGCCTCGTGCAGCTACGAGAAAAGGACCTTCCGACCAGAGCCCTCTTGGAACTGGCACGCGACGTGCGTGCGTTGACGCGCGAGCACGGAGCCAAGCTGCTCATCAACGACCGGCTCGACATCGCCATGGCCGTCGAGGCCGACGGCGTGCACTTACGTTCAGACAGCTTGCCGGTGGCGGTGGTGCGGCGGCTGCTCGGCCCTGACCACCTGATCGGGTTCTCCGCCCATTCGGTTGACGAGGCCGTCAAGGCCGCATGCGAGGGCGCGGACTTTGCGGTGTTGGGGCCGGTTTATGAGACGCCGTCGAAGCGGCGCTATGGCCTCCCGATCGGTCTCCGGCCGATCGAGGAGGCCGCCCGACGATGCCGGATTCCGGTGCTGGCGATCGGCGGCATCACGGCGGCGCGCGCCGGCGAGGTGCGGCGGGCGGGGGCGTTCGGCGTAGCCGTGATCTCATCGATCCTGTCCGCTCCGGGCGTGGCGGCTGCCACAGGGGAACTGCTCGACGCGATCGTCGCGTCGCGCGCAGGGCGATAGCGGAGGATTGCGCGAAGGCCTCGCCGACGCGGCGGAAGCGTGCGCGAGAGTTGACCACCCGGGAGGTCGGTGATAGAATTCCCGCAAGCTTGGGCCTTCAGTTCCGTCGAGATTGCCGAACGATCAAGGGGTGCAACACGATGGCTGAGTCAAAGAGGAGTCCAGGTCGGCTCACCACGCTCCGCGATTCCGTTAAAAAGCTCACCGAACGGTTGTCGGACGCAGAGGGGCCTGCCGTGAGGAAAAGCGACGACCCCGATCGCGAAGCGGACAAACTCCGTCTCCAAATCCAGGCGATGGAGGAGGAACTCCGCCAGCTCCATCAATCGCGCTACCAATTCGAACAGGCCCACAAGCAAAACGAGAAACTCTCCGCCACGCTCCAGGCGGCCAAGGCGCAGATCGAGGCCTTGCGTGCGGAAGTGGAAAAGCTCACCGCGCCGCCGTCCACCTATGCCATCTTTTCCAGCCTCAACGCCGACTCGACGGCCAATGTCTACGTCTCGGGCCGCAAAATGAAGGTGAATCTGCACCCGGCCATCAAGGCGAAGGCCTTGCGCAAGGGGCAGGAGGTGGTTCTCAACGAGGCGTTCAACGTCATCGAGTCCCGCGGGTTCGACGGGCAGGGGGAAGTGGTGCGGTTGAAGGACCTGTTGGAAGGCCGGCGCGCGCTCATCACCTTGCATTTCGACGAGGAAAAAGTCGCGGAACTCGGCGAGCCGCTGCTCCTGGAACGGCTCAGCGCCGGGGATCATTTGCTCTACGACCCGCGGTCCGGCTACGTCATCGAGAAGCTGCCGAAGTCCGAAGCGGAGGAATTGGTCTTGGAAGAAGTGCCGGACGTCGACTACGACCACATCGGCGGGCTGGCCAAGGAGATCGAGCAGGTTCGCGATGCGGTCGAGTTGCCGTTCCTTCACCCGCAACTGTTCGCCGAGCACAAGCTGAGTCCCCCCAAGGGGGTGCTGCTCTACGGCCCGCCTGGCTGCGGCAAAACCTTGATCGCCAAGGCCGTCGCCAACTCGATCGCCAAGAAGCTCGGCCATCTCACCGGCAAGCAGATCCGCAGCTTCTTTCTCCACGTCAAAGGTCCCGAGTTGCTGAACAAATATGTTGGGGAGTCCGAGCGGCAGGTCCGGGAAGTCTTCAAGAAGGCTAAGGAACGGGCCGCCGACGGCAATCCGGTCATTGTGTTCTTCGATGAAATGGACGCGCTGTTCCGAACCCGCGGCAGCGGCATCTCCTCCGACATCGAGTCGACCATCGTCCCGCAATTCCTGTCCGAAATCGACGGGGTGGAGCGGCTGCGGAACGTGATCGTAATCGGAGCCAGCAATCGGCAGGACCTGATCGACCCCGCCGTGCTCCGGACCGGACGGCTGGATATCAAGATCAAGATTTCGCGGCCCGATGCGCCTGCCGCGCGCGAGATTTTTGCCAAATACATCACCACGGACCTCCCCTTTGCCGCCGAGGAAGTCGAACGCCACAGTGGGGATCGCGCAGCCTTGGTCGACCGGCTCATCGGCCTGACGGTCGAGGGCATGTATGCCATGTCCGAGGAGAACAAATTCCTCGAGGTTACTTACGTGAGCGGCGAGAAAGAGATTCTCTACTTCAAGGACTTTGCCAGCGGCGCCTTGATCGAAGGCATCGTGTCGCGGGCCAAGAAATTCGCCATCAAACGCACGATCGCGTCCCAGGAGAAGGGGCTCAAGTCGGACGACTTTCTCCAGGCGACCCGGGACGAATTCAAGGAGCATGAAGACCTGCCGAATACGACGAACCCGGACGACTGGGCCAAGATCGCCGGGAAGAAAGGCGAGAAAATCGTCCACGTCAGGACCATCACGGCCAGTTCCACCGAATCCAGACGGATCGAAACGATCAGCACCGGCCATTATTTCTAACCCGGGGTGGGAAGCGGGGGGCGATGCTTTTTTCGCGCGTATTGGGAACGGAAACAGAGTTCGGCATTGCGGCGCGTGAGGCGGGCGCCCTCGATCCTGTCTCCAATTCCATTCAATTGATCGGACACTACCCGGCCCTGCCGTCCCCACAGGCCATGTGGGACTATGAGAACGAGAACCCGCTGCTGGATGCCCGCGGGTTCGAAGCGGAAGGCGAACGGGAACGGCCGGGGCCCGACTACAACCGCCTCCTGAACCGGCTGCTCGCCAACGGCGGCCGTCTCTACGTGGACGGCGCCCATCCCGAATACTCCACCCCGGAATGTACGAATGCCCGCGAACTGGTCGCCTTCGAGCGGGCCGGCGAGCGGGTCATGGCCGATTGTCTGCAGGCCTTGGCGCGGGATCGCGGCGGAGAACAGTTTCTCCTATATAAGAACAACTCGGACGGGAAGGACAACAGTTACGGCTACCACGAGAATTACCTCGTGGCCCGTTCCGTCCCTTTCGAGCGGATCGTGCAGGCGCTGGTGCCGTTCCTGGTGACGCGGCAAATCTACGCGGGGTCCGGCAAGGTCGGATCGGAGAACCAGGGGAAACCTGCGGACTATCAGATCTCCCAGCGCGCCGACTTCTTTGAGTGCCTGGTGGACCTGAACACGATGGTCAAGCGTCCCATCATCAACACCCGCGACGAGCCACACGCCGACCCGACGAAGTACCGCCGGCTCCACGTCATCGTCGGCGACGCCAACATGGCCGAGTTGCCGACTTATCTGAAAGTCGGCACGCTGGCGATCGTGCTGGAGATGGTCGAGGCCGGCGTGGAGTTCCCGAAACTGGAGTTGGACGATCCGGTGCGGGCGATCAAGGAGGTTTCGCGCGATCTGGAGATGAAGCGCCAGCTGAAGCTGGCCGACGGCCGTGCCACCTCCGCCATCGGCATCCAACGCGCCTACCTGAAAACCGCCATGGACTATTTTGCCTGCCATGAACTGGCGCAGGTCACCAAGGATGTCCTGGTGCGGTGGGAGGAAGTGCTGGACAAGTTGGAACAGGACCCCATGTTGCTGGTGCGCGACCTGGATTGGGTGGCCAAGCGGCAGATGATGCGGTCTTACATGGACCGCAAAGGCTGCGGGTGGACTGATCCCCGGGTTGCGCTGATGGATCTCCAGTATCATGACGTCCGGCCGGAGAAGGGGTTGTATTACACGCTGGAGCGCAGCAACCTGATCGACCGGCTCGTCCAGGACAGTGAGATTGCCAAGGCGGTGCACATGCCGCCGACCGGCACGAGAGCCTATTTCCGGGGCCATTGCCTCAAGAAGTTTTCCCGGCAGATCTATGCGGGGAGCTGGACGTCGGTGCTGTTCGACGTGGGGAATACCACGATCAAGAGGATCCCGTTGATGGAGCCGTTGCGCGGGACCGAGTCCCTCACGCGCGAGCTCCTGGAAGGGTCCGACTCGGCGGAGTCCTTGCTGGCCAAGCTGACCGCGTGAGTCCATTCCCTTTGCCATCTGCCCCGGCCGTGCCGGACTGACTGAAGGAGAAACGAACTGTGCCGCTATTGCCCGACAACTACGGATCGAGCTTTTTCGACTACCTCGTGCAGCAGCGGCCGGATTTGGCTCCGGCCGGCAAGGGCTTGGGCTCGGCCTCCGGTGGCTCGTCCACGGGATTCGAGGAGAGCCGGGGGAGCCACGTGCCGCCGGTGACGCACGGCACCACGGTCTTAGCGATCAAGTACCAGGGCGGCGTGTTGATCGCGGGGGACCGACGGGCGACCGAGGGCTATCAGATCGCCGGTCGTCGCATGGAGAAGGTCTTCAAAATCGACGAACACTCGGCGATGGCGATCGCCGGCGCCGCGGGCCCTTGCATCGAGATGGCGAAACTCTTTCAGACCGAACTGGAGCATTATGAAAAGCTGGAAGGGGTGCAGCTCTCCTGTGAAGGTAAGGCCAACAAGCTCGGCCAGATGGTCAAGGCCAATCTCCCGATGGTGTTTCAGGGGTTGGTCGTGTTGCCGATTTACGTCGGGTACGATCTCAAGCGGGCGGAGGGGCGCATTTACAAATACGACATCACCGGCGGTCGCTATGAGGAGTCGGACTATCATTCGATCGGTTCCGGCGGCAAGGATGCACGGAACACGATGAAAGAGCATTTTCGAAAAAACCTCTCCGAAGAGGAGGCGCTCCAGATCGCGTTGCGCGCGCTCTACAACGCGGCCGAGGAGGACGTCGGCACCGGCGGGCCAGATTTGGTGCGGGGGATCTATCCGACGGCCAAGCTGGTCGGCCTCGCCGGCATCACGGACGTCGTCGAATCACGCATCGCAACGCTTTACACCGCCCTGATCGACCTGCGCAAGAGGGGAGCCTAGCCATGCCGTTGCCCTACTACGTGTCTCCCGAACAGATGATGCAGGACAAGGCGGAGTATGCCAAGAAGGGCATCGCCAAGGGCCGGTCCATCATTGCGATGGAGTACGCCGACGGCGTTTTGATGGTCGCCGACAACCCCAGCGCCTCGCTCTACAAGATTTCCGAGATCTACGACAACATCGCCTTTTCCGGCGCCGGCAAGTACAGCGAATTTGAGAACTTGCGCAAGTCCGGCATCCGGCACGCCGACCTGAAGGGGTACATGTATAGTCGGGAGGATGTGACGGCCCGATCCCTGGCGAACGGCTATTCGCAGGCCCTGGGCACCATCTTCAGCCAGGAGTTGAAGCCGTTGGAGGTGGAGATTCTGGTCGCACAGGTCGGGGCGCAGGGGGGGGCGAACGAACTCTATCGTATTTCCTTTGACGGCAGCATCTTCGATGAACGGGGGTTTGCCGCCATCGGAGGCCGTGCAGAGGCGCTCCAGGTGTTTCTCAAGGAGCGGTACAAGAACGGTCTGCCGAGCTTGAAGGACGCGCTGGTGCTCTGCGTGGCGGCCTTGGAGAACGTCACCAACCAGAAGCTGCCCCTTGAGGGGCTTGAGATTGCCGCGCTGGATCGCGGTCGCCCGGGGCGCAAATTCCGCCGTATCGCATCCGCCGAGTCCAGCCAGTTTCTTGCCTGATTCCGGGCGGCTTCACCCCGCCGCGAAATCCCGCTCCGATGTTGAAGAACCCTGTGTGGGAGTGTATGCTGAAGGCATCCCACGGACAGGATCGTCATATCCCCATGCAGCAACGAATTTTCGGCCTCGAGAACGAATACGGCCTGATTTTCTCGCCGAACGGGCGCATCTACCTGCCGATGGAGAAGGTCCTCGGCTACATCTTCGAGGGGCTCATCCCGAACAGCTGGCCGTCGAACGCCTTCCT
>SCVQ01000014.1 GCA_004296865.1 Nitrospirota bacterium | reverse complement strand
CGTCTCGTTGCGATGCTGTTCCTGTCGGCCTTGTTTCCGGCCATCCTGTGGGCTCATGGAAGCGGCACCCACGTGATGGGCACCGTGACGGCGATTGCGGCGGACCATGTCGTCGTCCAGACCCCGGAGGACAAGACCGTGACGATTCATACGACATCCAAAACCGCCTATCGCACCACCAAGGAAGCCAGCACACGCAACGCCCTCCAGGTCGGACAGCGGGTGGTGGCAGAGGTCACGAAGGATGCCGCCGGGCTCACGGCCAGCGAGCTGCGTTTTTCCTCCGTCTCTCTAAAACCGGGGTCTCATTGATGCGTGGACTCCTGATCCGGTTCGGCGTCACCGGGGTCGCCGTCTTCCTGGCCAGCCAGATCGTGCCCGGCATCACGGTCGAGACCTTCTCCGCCGGAATGGCCGCCGTGATCGTGCTGGCGTTTCTCAACGCCCTCGTCCGCCCCATCCTCTACTTGTTTTCGCTGCCCTTCATCATCTTGTCCCTGGGCCTGTTCATGGTCATCATCAACGCACTCCTTCTGCACCTGGTGGCCTTCCTCGTGAAGGGATTCATCGTGGACGGGTTCTGGCCCTCGGTCTGGGGCGCGCTGATCATCAGCGTGACCAGCACGATTCTGACCCTGTGGGTCTCCGAACAAGGACATGTCGAGATGGTCATTCACCGGTCCAAGCCTCCTCGCATCGTCAATTAAATTGAAATGCCCGGACGGCGTTGCTAGAATGCACCGCTGTCGGAAGAGCCCTGCCGGATACCGGCGTGGGCCGCAGGAACGTAGGAGATCTTGCATGAGAAGCACCAGCACCGCCGAGCCGCTCCGCAGCGACAAACAGACGACCCTGCAACGCACGCTGACGACCGCGCTCAATGAGCTCGGTGTGGAAGCCGCTCTGGTGGGGATTTACGAGCGGGCGGGCGGCCCTTTGGTGCCGCAGGGAACCCGTGGATTTTCTCCCCGCGAAGCCCACACCATTCTCAGAATCCTCTCCGGACAGGACACCGCACTGCTGTCCGCACCGGCCTCGACCGGTGACGAGGACTCGCACCGGGTGCTGCGCCTGCGCATGATCACGCCGGCGGCCAAATCGCTGCTCGCGCTCCCGCTGCGGCACAAACAGAAGACCTACGGCCTCCTGGTCATCGGCAGAAAAGAGAGCGCGACGTTTTCCAAAAAAGAAAAAAGCCTGGTGGAGAGCGCCGGCGACGAGATCACCGGCGCGCTGGACCGGGCGGGCTTGTTCGACGGCACGCTGTTGCTCAGCCCCCCGATGGTGGCTCAGGAGCCGGCTCCGGCCCAGGCGCCGGTCGCTGTGGCGGCCTTGGCTCCCTCCCCGTCGATCGCCACGCCGGAACTACAGGAACGGATCGAAACCCTGCTGACGGAGACGGCTCAAGCCATTCCGTTCGATCGCGCCTGGGTCACGTCCTACGATCCGATCGCCGGCACCGTGGAAGTCCTGAGCCAGACAGGCGAGCAAAAAGGCGAGCCGAAGAAAGACCTCAAGCCGGGGCAGCGTCTCGCCCTGGATGCCTCGGCCTCCGGCTGGGCGGTCCGGCACCGAAAACCCCGCATCGACAACGACCTGGCCTCAACGCAAGGACGATTCCAGGACCACAAACACCTGTATAAGGACCGGTTCCGGTCCTCCCTCGTCGTGCCCTTCTTCGTCCGGGGTCAGGTAGGCGGCACCGTGTCGCTGGCTTCCAGGACGCCGACCCAGTACGGACTGCCGGACGCGCGCATGCTGGAACCCTTGATCCTGAAATTGGTGGAACTGCTCCAGGAGCCGCTCGTCCAACAGACCGTCAAAGCCGAACCCGGCCTGCCCGGCGGAGCCGCCGCCGAACCGACGCCTCTGTCCGCTCACGAGCCCATGATCAGAAAGCAAGAGCGCCAGGCCGCCATCGGCGAGTTCAGCGCCTTTCTCGCGACGGAGATCCGCGAGCCCCTGGCGTCCATCCGGGCGCAACTGGGCGAAGTCACCAGCGAGGGCATTCTGGATTTCGACCCGCAGACCCGCGTCGAGAACGCCATGCGGGACCTGATCCGGGTCGAGGCCATCCTCAACGAGATACTGGACTTCGCCAAGCCCTTGGAGTTGAACCGGCGCCTCTTCCGCGTGCCCGACATCATCGAGAATGTGCTGACCGTGGTGGCGACCGAACTGGACATGAATCGCATCATGGTCACGAAGGATTACGCCGCCAACCTCAGCCAGGTCCGGTGCGACGAAGCCAAGATGCAGCAGGTCTTCCTCAGCATTTTCAAAAACTCGCTGGAGGCGATGACGCCGGGTGGGCAACTCCACATCGAAGTCACCCAGCACAAGTCCGGACGGAACCACGACGTGCACATCATGATGAAGAACGACGGCGTCCCGATCCCGACCGAGCACGTGGGGAAGGTCTTCGAGCCCTTCTTCACGACCAAGCGGGCCGGGACCGGCTTGGGCCTGGCCACGGTGAAGAAAATCGTGGAAGAGCACCAGGGACAGATTTCGATCGCTAGCGGACCGGGCCAGGGAACCACGGTGATCATCCGCCTCCCGGCTCCCGCACACCGAGGCGGCCCCTATCGACGACGCGGACATGGACGGAGGCCGCAACGCAGTCGCTAAGCTTTCGTCTAAAATCAAGAAAGCCGTATAGTTTTCGCGCAGATGCCGGCTGCTCGATTGGACTTTGAGACTGTAGAACTTTCGGACTTGACGACTTGTGAGGCAGCGGCTTCCCTATTGACAGGACCGGTCGAGGTGGCTAAGATACGCCCCACTATTTAGTCTTTCACTCAGGCTTTGTTCACGCTTCCACACTTTATTAAAGGAGTGCATCCTATGAAGACACTCATCAGCACTGTTGCCGCAGTGTTAGGCGTGGCGTTCTCTCTGTCCTTCGCGTTCGCCAATCCAGCCTTGCTCCCCAAGCACCCTGGCTATCCGGCTGGAGAAGCCAAGAGCCCGGTGACGGGACAGCCGCTGGCCAATGACCCGGGGCAGCGGAACGGCAGCGGCGAGAAAGCCTCCCACGAATCGGCTTCGGCGAACTCCCATCATACGGAGCAGCACTTGGTGGACCAGAACAATGGGCGCATTGTGGAGAAGGATGCCGCGCATCGCTCGGATGGCAAGTTCGGACGGCTCCCCAAGGTCCAGGGCCCGCAGATCAAGGTGGAACCGCCGGTCGAATCCGCCACCAAGATCACCGGTGAACGGACGATCAACTAACCGGCTACGGCTGACGTATTGAACGGGAGGTCGTCGATGAGGCGACCTCCCGTTTTTATTTTCTGGCAGGATGTCGTCCGACCGCCGGTTGAAGACGAAACCGCCAAGGCTTCTCCGCCCAGTCCCCCGCATAGTCCACCCCGATCCGAGGGGCCGCGACGATCCGGCGCGGCGCGATCGGTTCACTGCGCTCCTCCAGCCATAGGTTCTTGCCGAGGGTCAGGTCGTGACGGTTCAATTCTCGACTGATCTCAAAATGTCGGCACAATCTTCCCGGTCCGTCGATGAGTCCCGCTTCTTCCACCTCGACGGCGCGGACCAAAATGGCGGCGGGATAGCCCTCTTGCTCGGTCACCACATTGAAGCAATGATACATGCCGTAGATCAGGTAGACGTAGGCCATCCCCGGCGGGCCGAACATCACCTCGGTCCGCTTGGTCCTCCCCCGCGACGCATGGGAGGCCCGATCCTCCGGACCGACATAGGCTTCGACTTCGACAATCCGACCTGCGAGGAGGCCGCGCTCGCTCATCCGAACGAGATGCTTACCCAACAGTTCCCTCGCCACCAGCAAAGTCTTCCGTTCAAAAAACTCCGCGGAGAGAATTGTTTTCTGAGAGACCCGATTGCGCATTATTTTTCTCAACCCAAACTATTTCGTCAGGCTGCTCAAAAAGTCCTCCAGCAAGGCCGCAAGAAGCGAGGACCCCGAGGCGTACTGGAGGAGTACGTTGAGGGGTTCGAGCGACTGAGAACGCCGCTGGGGGGCTTTTTCAGCAGCCGATTAAAAATACCAGGCCAGGCCCCCCATTATATTCCTCGGCGTGCCCGGCACAAAATGGATGTCGGACTGCGCCGACTGCCCGCGCAACTGCGACTCGTAAAAAAACTGCGCCTGACGCCAATTCGTATCAAAAAGGTTTTGCACGGTGAAGAACGCCTCCCAGCGACCTCGTTCCGCTTTCACCGGGAGCCGATAGCGATTGACCCAATCGAAGACGGTGAAGGACTGGGCATACGCAGTCCGATTTTCGTCAGCCGGCCGGCGCCCCATGTGGATCATCTGCAAGGACGAGATCAAGCCGTTCGGCAGCGTGGCGGTCAGACCGGCTTGCCCGGTCATCTCCGGCGCCAGCGGGACCGCCTGTCCCGTGCCTCGAAACTCGGCATGCGTCAGTGTGAGGTCTCCCCTGAAAGCCAGCCAGTTCAGTAGTTGAAGCCTGGTCCCCAACTCCGTCCCGTAGCGGCGCGAGGCGCCCCGAATCTGAGTCGTGCCTTGATCTCCGACATAGACCAACTCCGACGTC
>SCVQ01000147.1 GCA_004296865.1 Nitrospirota bacterium | reverse complement strand
ATGCGCATGTTTCACAATCCTGCTTGCACGGCCCGCCAATCGAAGGTGAACGGTTCCGGCTCCTGCTTGGGCAGCGTGGCCGCCTCGGCCTTGAGCCGCTCCGCGCTCATAGCGCACAACCTACTGACGTTCGTTGCTTGCAACACTTACTTCCTTCCAGTATGCTTATCAGCACTTGGCTACCCAGTGATTTCTGAGCCAGCGGAGCGCTCAACGTGAAATTTTCAAGGATCACCGTCAATCCCAAGCAGATGGGTGGAGTCCCGTGTATCCGCGGGTTGCGCATTCCCGTCTCGACCGTCGTCGGCATGGTGGCCGATGGCATGACCGAAGCACAAATCCTCGGGGCATTCCCCGACCTGGAACCAGACGACATTCGCGAGGCCCTGCAATACGCGGCTGAAGCCGTGCGGGAGCGTGAACTGCCGCTGGTTCCCTCGCCGTGAAATTTTTGGTCGACAATGCGTTATCACCCCTGGTGGCTATTGGCCTGCGTCGCATTGGGCACGACGCGACCCATGTGCGCGAGTACGGACTGCGAGCCGCCAGTGAAGATCGGATCATCATCTCTGCAGACACTGACTTTGGCACCCTCCTGGCGCTCCGCCAAGAAACCAAGCCTTCCGTAATCCTTTTTCGACTCACCTCGCAACGACGCCCAGAGGCTCAGGTGGCACTTCTTGTTGCCAACCTGCCGAATGTATCGGATGTCCTCCGGGAAGGTTGTATTGTTGTCCTTGAAGAAGCCCGGGTCCGTATCCGCCCCTTGCCGACCGGCACCACAAAACAAGCAGAATGACGGTCAAGACGCGGCAACAATCCTCGCTCGCTTAGAGTCCCGCCTGCACGGCTTTCCACTCGAACCCAAAGGGCACCGGCTCCTGCTTGGGCAGCGTGGCCGCCGCGGCCTTGAGCCGCTCCGCACGTGCCGCGCTCATCGGATGCGTGGACAGCAACTCCACCTGAAGCTTGTCCGATTCCGACAGCCGCTCGAAGAAGTGGATCATGCCGTCGGAGGCAATCTTCGCGCGATGGAGCAGCCTGAGACCTTGCAAGTCCGCCTCCATTTCCTGCTCCCGCCCGAACTTGAGCGTAGCCAGTTCAATGCCCAATTGTTTCGCCAGCCCAACGAGGCCTTCCTGATTGCCCACGAAGATCGTCACCACCGCCACGATGCCCAGCGTCTTGACGATCCGTTCGAGGCCATGGCGCAGGACCACGTGGTTCAGCTCATGGCTCAACACACCGGCGACCTCGTCGGGGCTGTCGGCTTTCTTGAGCAGGCCCGTGAAGACGATGACATACCCGCCCGGCAGCGCGAAGGCATTGACGACATCGCTCCGCACCACCGTCACCTCGAACGTGTAGGGGTTGTTCGGAATCTGCTCGGCAAGACGTTGGGTGATCTCCTGCACCGCAGCCACAGCCGGCCCCTCCTTGACCACCTGCTGTCCGGCCAGGAACTGCCCGCGCGTCGCGTCGCCGATCGACCGTTCCCATTCCACGGGAATGTGCGTCACCGCCATCCTGACCAGGGCATCGGAGCCGAGCCACAGGATGAGGAGCAGACCGATGACCGAGCCAACCGCGACCGCCAGCAGGGTCCGGCGCCCGCTCCTCGCGCGGCGCACGTGTGCGGCGGTCCGTTCCAGATGCGGCATGAGATCGGGGGGCGCTGCCTGCCGGAAGGCTGTAATCACGGCGGGATCTTTCAGGTAGGCCGTTCGCTCAACGCCGCCATGCGTCCACTTCACCACCAACTGATCCTGGTCGAAGCCGCCCGCCGTCACCGAGAGTCCGGTAAAAGAAATGGCCTCAGCCGGCAAGTCCGGGAGTTCCACGCGGAGCCCGGCGGAGGAAACCTCCACACGACAGGGCGCCCCCGCCGCCGGAAGGTTGCTGCCGAAGCAGAGCGCATTGGGAGAATCATTCACGGTGAAGGTTTACCGTCCGTAAAGTCCGTCAAGTCTAAAAGTCATCAAGTCCGAACATCTTCGCTGCATGGACCTTCGGACTTTTCGACTTTCAGACTTTCTGACTGTCCGTTATTCGGAAACCGGGATGAACTGTCTGATCCAGTTCCCGAACCCGCTAGGATTCCGGCTCTGGATATAGACGACGCCGGGACCCCGGAAGCGGCAGACGAGCCCTTCGCCGGAAGTAAAACTGGCAATCCAGCCGGCCGCCGCCTTTTCGATGTTGTAGGAAGTGGTCGCGGTCCAGGCCACCAAGTGGCTGTTGTCCACGATATACTCTTCGTCCGGCTTGAGCGCGATCTTGTGGACCGCGCCGAAGCTGTTCAGGATCAACGACCCGGTGCCGCTTATGCGGAGGATGAAGAACCCTTCGCCGCCCAACAGGCCCCGACTCAGGCTCTGCATCTTGCTTTCGATCTTCACCCCCTCCGCACCGGCCAGAAACCCGTCCTTCTGCACCATGTATTCGCTCACGCCGTCGAGTTCCAACACCACGATGTCGCCGGGGACGGTCGGAGCCAGCAGGACCTCGCCTGG
>SCVQ01000146.1 GCA_004296865.1 Nitrospirota bacterium | reverse complement strand
TGTCGCCGATCAACGCGGTATTCGCGCGGGTCTTTCCACAGGAACCGATCAAAGGCCTGCAGCCGAAGAACGATCCGCTCTTGGCCGTCCACGCCGATGCGCCGCCGCTGTCAGCCGAACGGCTCGAACTGCGGCTGGTCCGGCCACAGGAGCCGGATGCGGATGCGGATGCCGCCAGCCGGGCCGAAGCGGAGGAATTGGCGCGATGGCTGCGCGAAGAGGTGCTTGATCGGGAGGAAATCAGGGAACGCGACGTTCCAACCAAGATCAAACCCCGGCACGTGGCAATCCTGTTGCGGACTCTCACCAAGGCTCGGGACTACCTGGAGGCGCTCCGGCGCTATGACATCCCGTGCCTTACGGAGGGCGAGAAGCATTTTTACGAGCGGCAGGAGATTATTGACGCCGTCAACCTTCTGCGTGCCGCAGTCAATCCCCACGATGCCCTGGCATTGGTCGGGGTGCTCCGCTCGTCGTTGGGAGGGCTCTCCGATAGTGGAATCGAGGCGCTCGCTCGCGAGGGATTGCTGGACTACCGCCGGATCGTAAGCGTGGAGGCCGGGAACGCGGTCTCGGTGGCGCCGCTCTATGCTCTCATCGCGGAATTGCACCGGGAGCTTCCCATCGTCCCGCTTCCCGATGTGATGGATGTGGTGCTGAGCAAGGCTCCGCTTTTGGAACTGGCGGCGGCCTCGATGGACCACGAGCAGGCGGTGGCCAATCTCCTGAAGCTGCGCGACATCGTGGCCCAGTTTGCATCGCGTCCGGACGTGACGCTCCCGGGCTTGATCGCCGAGTTGACGAGTCGCGCGTTGGAGCCGCCGGACGAAACGGAAAGTCCGCTGGCTGAGGAGGGGTTGGAGGATCGCGAACAGCAGGGGGCGGTGCGGCTGCTCAGCATTCACAAAGCCAAGGGGTTGGAGTTCCCGATGGTGATCCTTGCCGGGATACATCGGGGGACCGACCGAAGAGAGTCGCGCATCTTGGTGCAACATGATTGGTCCACGGGGATCGTGGGGCTACGGGTCGGGGATCTGCAGACAGCCGGCGGAGTCTACGTCGGCCACAAGCTGGCGCAACGCCAGCGGGCCGAGCAGGCGCGGGTACTCTACGTGGCGATGACGCGGGCCAAGCGACGGTTGGTCCTGTCGGCCGGTCTGCCGGCAAAGAGCCGGGGTGGTGAAAGTTTTCTGTCGCGCGTCGCCGAGGCGATGGACCTCGACCTTGCCGCGATCGAAACGTCCACGATTCGGTTGGGGGAGGTCGAGGTCCCGATCCAGGTTGTTCCGGGGCGCGATGTCGCGCCGCGTGTGGGCGTGACGGAGCCACGGTGGCGAGAAGCCGACGGCGATCTGGGCGCATTCCTGCCTCGCTGGAATGAGCGGGTGGAGCGGTGGCAGGCGGCCAAACAAACCCGACTCTTCATGAGCCCGACGGCGTTGGAAGAGGCGACGACGAAGAGCCGTGGAATGGTGTCTTCAGCGGGGGCCTCTCATGCGACGGCGGACGCTGAGACAGCCCGGCTGGTCGGCATCCTGGCGCACCGCGTGCTGGAGGGGTGGGATTTCACCGACGACGTGGGGAAGCTGCACGCACGTGTGGCGGAGCTGTGTCGGAAGGGGCTGTCGCTGGAATCGCATGCCACGGTGGATGTGGAGCAGGTCGAGGCAGAGTTGCGCGGCCTCTTCGAGACGTTCACCGCTTCTCCATCCTATGCCGAGCTTCGACGCGCGACGATTCTCGGACGCGAGGTGCCTTTCGCCATGCCGTGGGAGGGCGGTAAGGGCCAGCCCGCAGCGCGATGGTCCCAGCCTTGTATCATGGAAGGGGTGATCGATCTGGTGTACCGTCTTGACGGACGGGTCTGGATCGCCGACTATAAGACCGACCGGGTCGCGGACGAGGAACTGGAGGCGCGGGCGGCCGGGTATCGGATTCAGGCGCAGGTCTATCGCGAGGCGGTGGCCCGTAGTGTGGGCGCAAAGTCGGTCGGCGTTCAGTTTCTCTTTTTGCGAAACGGGAGAGCCGTGCAAGTCTAGAACCGGGAGGAGGAGCGGATGAAACAGACTGTATTCGTGCTCTTGATGGGAGTCGTCTTGATCGGCTGTGCGGCACAGCCCACGTCGAAGCCGGACCTGGTGCGGACGCTTCGATCTCCAGCCGGGACGCTCCCGGCAGCCGCGGCGGCCATGGAAGAGGGCAATCGGTTGTTTGTCGTGCGCCAGTGGGAGCCAGCCAAAGCCCAGTACGAAGCGGCCATCAAGGCGCAACCATCCCTGGCCGAAGCCCATTACAACCTGGCGCTCGTGTTGGATGAACTCGGCGACCGCACTGCGGCGAAACGCCATTACATCGAAGCCGCAGACTTGGCGCCGGGACATGCGGTGATCTGGAATTCTCCCCCGCTTCGCAAGCACGGGAAGATTTTGATCGACCCGAAACTGGACGATAATTTTCTGACCCCGAAACCGCGCTGAGGGCACGATGCCTCGCCGAAATCGTCCCCGTACAGTCCCCCTCACACCCGAAGCTTTCGAGCGATTGGTGCGAGAGGCTGTCGGGGGGTTGCCGGACCAGTACAGGAAGTTGCTGGACAACGTTTCCGTGGTCGTGGAAGCGGAGCCGTCGCGAGAGGTGCTGGATGAGCTGGGGCTGGCGTCGGAGGATGATCTGCTCGGCCTGTATTCAGGCCACGCGATGGATGAGGAATCCTTCTTCAACCCCGGCGGGCAACTGCCGGCTCGCATTTCGATCTATCGGGGGCCGATTCTGCGGCTCTGTCCGACACCGGAAGCAGTCATTCAGGAGGTGCGGGATACCGTCGTCCACGAGATCGGCCATCACTTCGGGCTTGATGACGACGAAATGCCGTATTAGCAGGATGCTGAAAAAGGCCCCCAGCGGCGTTCTCGGTCGCCCGTTCCCCTCAACGTACTGCAAAAGTACGCCTCGGGGCCCGAGCTTCCCTGCGGCCTTGCTGGATGACCTTTTTGAGCATCCTGTGAGGCTGTTTACTTCCGGCCATATCTCCGCTCGATCGGCGTAGATTTAGTCACACCAAAATCGCTGGCCGTCAATAAATCCTCCTGATGCAGGATCGAGAGCGTCCAGGAAATGTTGCAGGTGCTGACCCGTGCTCGCTGAGTGAAGTGCTAATCCGGAGTTGTCGAGGGAAATGAAGCCAAGGATGCACAACCTTGTTATTTCATGTAGCCGTCCGAATGCTTCTGCACGAGAGTGCCGAGTTCTTGTCCACGGCACTACATCTTGAACGCCATGGGCAAGGTCGTTTCTGCCTGTCGCGTATTCCCTTTGGAGCCAATCATTCAGTGAACCGGGGAACGTCAAGTGCGACAAAAAGTTGGTTGCTCTGCGCGAAAGAGTCTTTGCCTTGTTTCCCTGAGGCACGAAGAGGCTGTCGAGCGCAGCAAATAGCGCTAAATAAGCCATTTGCAGAGATTTTGAATGACCGCAAGTAACTTGGGCAAAGAGTACGACAGCGCTATTGAGTCTGCGATAGCTATTTTGTGCAACGTGAAGCAATCGACCTGCAATTTCATGGGCCATGTGAATGTCCTCGCTTGTATAACGCGCGTTTTGCTCAGGCTGCCACACTGACGTAAGCTGGTACAGTGATGGATTCTGAATTAAGTCGTCATTGGGGCCGAGTTTGAATTGTCCAGCTATTTTAATCGGTAGTGGTGCATGAAGCCGAAGGGCTGCTATGGAATTGAAGAAAAAGTCGCTAGGCTCTAGGTCAGCGGGTCGAGGCTCAGTAGCGGGGCATCGCAAGCAACAGTTTGTGAGTCCTAGGCCTGGCAAGTTGTATCCGGGAAGAACGTAATCAGCCAATGCAGGAGGATCAACCGAATCGAGCGTGCTCTGAGGGGTAGAATCAAGATAGACGTTCGGGCCAAGAGTCAGCGGTAAATCCGCGTCGAAGTCATAGGGGAGGGCACGGAATAGAAGAAAAGAATCGCCGGGCTCAGGAGGGGTTACTGGCATAGATGTATAGGATGCGGCTGGCTTAGTAAAACAACCGGCCGTACCACCACATTTTACACACCAAATTTTATGGGGCGGCCGGGGTGACCTCGACTGCGCGCGTCCAACGAGGGCCTTCCGAGGCCGCGCGTTGCGCGAGCATGGAGGTCATCTCGGCTGCCCCGTATTCCGATATCCCCATGCGAGCATGCAGGCGCCGAGCAGGACCATCGGGGCGCTGAGCACTTGCCCCATGGAAAAGGGGCCCAGGATGAACCCCAAGTGGAAGTCCGGCTCGCGGAAGAATTCCACCACCATTCGGCAGAGGCCGTAGCCGGTGATGAAGCTCCAGAAGATCGTGCCGGGCGGCGTCGGCCGGCGGCCGATGAGCCAGAGAGCGAGAAACAGCAGTCCGCCTTCGAGCCCCGCTTCATACAACTGCGACGGGTGGCGGCATTCCGGACCGGCGCCGGGAAACACCATGCACCAGTCCACGTCGGTGGGACGGCCGTAGAGCTCCCCGTTGATGAAGTTCCCGATGCGCCCCAGCCCCAATCCGATCGGCGTGGCGGCGGCAGCCAGATCGGCCACTGTGTAGGCCGGGACTCCTCGGCGGCGGCTAAATATCGTGAGCGCGACGATCACGCCCAGCAGGCCCCCGTGAAACGACATGCCTCCTTCCCAGACCGCGATAATCTTGGCCGGGTGTTCGAGGTAGTAGGGCAAGTTATAGAACAGGGTGTAACCCAGCCGGCCTCCCGCAAAGACCCCCACTGCCGCATAGACGATCATGTCGTAGATCTGTTCGGTCGAGAAGGCGATCTGCCTGGCCACGGTGCGGCGCTTGATCACGAAGTAGGCTGCGGTCAGGCCGAGCAGGTACATGAGGCCGTACCACCGTAGCTGGAGAGGGCCGAGGCGGAGAAAGGCCGGATCAATGTTCGGATAGGGAATCATAAAGGGAGTCATCGGGTCGTAGTCCCTCTTGTGTTGTTCGCGCCGAGCGTCGATGAAACCATGGTCGGTCATAGTAAGCACCCGGTGTCCTATTTGCAAGCCGTGCGGATTTTCTAGCGCAGGCTGCGCTCCGGATGTATGATGAGACCCGTGCATAGGGTGATGAAGATCTTCATAGCGCTGTGTCTCAGCGCGCCGGCGGTCTCCTTCACAGAAGCCCGCTCGATCATGCGGTCCGGTGAGGACACGGTGCGGGCGACCGGCTCCGGATCGGCTGATCCTCGGCCGGATCAACGAGGCACCGGGTCCTTCCACATCGTGCCCACGGCGTCGACGCGCTCGCTCGACGGGAATGAGTTGCTCAAAATAGGCGACCTGCATGAGGTGCAGGGGCATCTCCTCGAAGCCATGCCGTATTACCGGCGTGCGTTGTCCGTCTTCCGCACCAAGAAGGATCAGCGCGGAGAGGCGACCGCGTTGGTGCGGATCGGACGGATACAGGAGCGGCAAGAACGGTATGCGGAGGCCTATGCCTCGCTGCAGGAATCCATGCCCCTGCTGGTGGCGATGGAAGATGTGCCCCGTGCCAAATCCTTCATGACCTTGGGGCGCATCGCGGAAGCACTGGGAAAGGCTGCGGAGGCCCAGAGTGCGTACGAACAAGCCAAAACCCTCTTTCAACAGGCGCAAGATCGGCCGGGGTTTTCAGAGAGCTTGATCCGGCTGGGAAGCTTGCTCATCGCGCAAGAGCGAGCGAAGGACGGTCTGGCGGCCTTGAAGGCCGCCTTGAAGGATGCGGG
>SCVQ01000145.1 GCA_004296865.1 Nitrospirota bacterium | reverse complement strand
GGGATCCTGTTCGAAGCGACTACATCGTCCGCTGCAGCAGGGGACGCAAGGCGTTCAGGGGCCTGGTGTTCAGCACATCAGTCTTCTCCAGCCATCCCCGTCTGGCTTGCCCCACCCCAAACCGCAAGTTGTCCAAGTCCAGGATGCTGTGGGCGTCGGAGTTGATGCTGACCAGGACCCCTTCTTCCTTCGCCACTTGGCAGTAGGTGTCGGTCAGGTCCAATCGTTCCGGATGGGCATTGAGTTCCAACGCACATTGACGCTCCCGCGCTTTTCGGATGATCCGCGGCAGATCCACGTCGTAGGGCTCTCGTTCTTGGATGAGACGGCCGGATGGATGGGCGAGGATCGTGAAATAGGGCCGGTCCATGGCCCGCAGGATGCGCTTGGTCTGCTTGTCACGCGATAAGTCGAAGTGACTGTGCACCGCGGCCACGACGAGGTCCAGTCGGCTCAGCACCTCGTCCGGCAGGTCCAGGCTGCCGTCCTCCAGAATATCCACCTCGATGCCCTTGAGCAGGGTGAGGCCCGAGAGGGTGGCGTTGAGGCGGTCGATCTCGTCCATCTGTTCCGTCAACCGTTTGGGGTCGAGGCCGTGGGTCATGGCCAGCCGTTTGGAGTGATCGCAGATCGCCAGGTACTCGAAGCCGCGATTGCGAGCCGCCAGCGCCATCTCCTTCAGGCTGTTCCGGCCGTCCGTCGCTTTCGTGTGGGCATGTAGATCACCCCGGAGGTCGCTCAGTTCGACCAGCGCCGGGAGTCGGCCCGCTTGCGCGGCTTCGAACTCCCCGCGATTTTCTCTGAGCTCCGGTTGGATCCAGGGCAGCCCCACGGCGGCATAGACGGATTCTTCGGTCTTCCCCGCCAGGTAGCGGTCTTCCCTGAAGACTCCGTATTCGTTGATCTTGAGCCCCTGCTGTTGAGCCAGTTGGCGGAGCACGATATTGTGCGCCTTGCTCCCCGTGAAATACTGGAGGGCGGCGCCGTAACTCTTGTCGGTGACCACGCGCAGGTCGACTTGCAGCTTGCACGTGAGGCGGACTGTGGCGCGGGTGTTGCCCTTGGCCAGGACCTCCTCCACCTCGCCGTAGGAGACGAACCGATCCATGACCGGGCTTCCGGAGCTGGCGGTCACCAGAATATCGAGATCGCCGACGGTCTCTTTGGCACGCCGATAACTGCCCGCGACCACGATTTGCTTGACCCCCGGGGAGGTTTTTAGGTAGGCCACTAAGGAGTCCACGTACTGAGCCGCAACGGCCAATTTGAAACGTCCCTCGGAGCCGGCGCGTGCCTCCAGCTCATGCAGGATATGCCGCTCAAGCTTTTCGCCGAAGCCGGGGAGGGTGCGAAGACGACCTTCCTTGGCCGCCTGGTGCAAGCCTTGCAGCCTCTGAATGCCCAATGCGCGATAGAGAGCCTTGACCCGCTTGGGACCAAGACCAGGGATTTTGAGCAGCTCGGTGAGCGTGGGAGGCAGTGCCTTCCGGTGCTCTTCGAGGACGCCCGTCGTGCCGGTCGCAACGATGTCCTGGATCTTGGCGGCCAAGTCCTTTCCGATGCCGGGCAGCTCGGTCAGCGCCTCGCCGCTCTCCAGCATGGTGGGGACGTCGCGGTTCAAGTCCCGCAACGTGCGGGCGGCGTTGCGGTAGGCGCGGATGCGGAACGGATTCGCGCCTTCGATTTCCAGCAGGTCGGCGACCTCATCCAACTTGGCCGCAATGTCGACGTTGTGCACGGGCATGGTGACGGCTCACTTGGGTGCGGACTTCGATCGGACCATCTTCTTTCTGGCCTGTTGCAACTCTGTCGCGACTCTGAGCCTGGCGAACTTCTTGGCCTGGCGTTTCGGCATGTTCTTGAAGGGCGTCTTCTGTTTCATCTCGCTGGCCTCCCTCCGTCAGGGTAGACATGGGTCCCTGCCTCACCGGCCAGGGCTTCTTGAACCTTGCCCGGCTCGGTCACGATGACTTTCCTGCCTCCATGCTCAAGGAAATGAATCGCCGCCTCGATCTTCGGGCCCATGCTGCCAGGAGCAAAGTGGCCTTGCGTCAAGTAAGTCTTGGCTTTCGTCACCGTGAGGGAGGCGAGGGGTTGGGCCTGTGGGGTGCCGAAATTCAGGTAGACTTGTTCCACCGAAGTCAGGTCGAGTATCAGGTCCATGCCGAGTTCCACCGCCAGCACGCTTGAGGCCAGGTCCTTGTCCACGACGGCCTCGACGCCGGTCAGGGTGCCGTCCTCCTCGGCAGAAACTGCAATTCCCCCTCCGCCCACGGCAACAACAACCACGCCTTCTTCGACCAACCGTTGGATGACCTCGGCTTCCACGATGCGGCGCGGCAGAGGCGAGGGTACCACTCGTCGGTAGCCGCGATGCGCGTCCTCGGTCATCTGCCACCCCGTTGCGCCCAGCTCCGCCGCTTGCTCCTGGCTATAAAACGGGCCGATGGGTTTTGTGGGCTGGGCCATCCGCGGATCGGCTCGATCCACGACGGTCCTGGTCACCACGGTGGCAACAGGCCGATGGGTGATTCCGGCCCGCTGCAGCAGGTTGTGGAGACAGTGCTGGATCAGGTAGCCGGTTTCCCCTTGCGACTGCGCGACGCAGACATCCAGCGGGAGGTCGTAGGCCCGGCCACGCGCCGCTTCGGCTCGAAGGAGCGCGTGGCCGACCTGAGGGCCGTTGCCATGCGTCAGCAAGAGGCGATGTCCTTGCCGGATCAGCTCGACGACGCCGGCCAAGGCGCCTTGTACGTTGGTGCTCTGTTCTTCGATGCTGCCGCGTTGCCCGGCCTTGACCAAGGCGTTGCCTCCCAGCGCCACCAAGACTTTTTCGATCTTCTCAGGCATGACGTTTGGCCTTGTCCACGATGTTGCTCAAGACTTCTTGCAGGGTGGGGCGGCCGATTTCCTCAAACTCATAGGTGACGCGGCAGGTCGGCTGCCGGATCGTGATGACGCGGCGTAAATCGACCGGCGTGGCGATTATGACGACGTCGCAGGGCACGTTCCGGATCGTATCCTCCAACTCGCGTATCTGTGCTGGTCCGTAGCCCATCGCCGGGAGGAGAGGGCCGATCTGCGTATAGGCGGAGAAAGTCTTTTGGAGGCTTCCCACGGCATAGGGCCTGGGGTCCACGAGCGAGCCGGCGTTAAATTGTCTGGCGGCCAGGACTCCGGCGCCGAAGCTCATCCCGCCGTGTGTGAGGGTCGGGCCGTCTTCCACCACCAGCACGCGTTTGTCCGCAAGCAGCTCCGGCTTGTCCAGTGTCA
>SCVQ01000144.1 GCA_004296865.1 Nitrospirota bacterium | reverse complement strand
GGCGAAATCGCGCCGCCGGGCTTCGTCGCGCAGAAACTCCTGCTCGTCGTGGACGAGTTCCGTGATGATGCCGCCGCCGGAAATGTCGTATTCGTCCACGAGGACAAACCGTCCGGTGGTCTCGAACGTGCTGTAGCAGTCAAAGGCGAGGGGGGACTTCGTCCGGAGCGTCAATTCGGCCACTTGATTTCTGCCGACCAGGTTCCCCCCCTGCAGCTGATTCAGGTCCGCCGTGTCCACGATCCGGTGGATGATGGCGACCTCGCAATCCACCTCGTGCGTCGCCAGCCGGAGGGTGTATTTTCGGGAATATTCCAGCGGCCGGCGGCCCAGCCAGAACAGGTTGACCCGGAAGGCGGTGGAGACGAGCGGGATCGAGTCGTCGTGCGAGGCGATTTCTCCCCGCTCGACGAAGATCTGTTCATCCAGCGTGATGCCGACGGACCGGCCGGCTAGGGCTTCGGTCGGCTGCGGCTCGATGTTGAAGGCTTCGACCGATTTGACGCTGGCCGTCTTGTTGGAGGGGGAGAAGATCAGTTTGTCCCCGACCTTCAACTTGCCGGCCGAGATCCGTCCGGCCACGATGCGGCGGGCGTCGAACTTGTAGACGTCCTGGACCGGGAACCGGAGCGGCTGCTCGGTACGGGCGGTCTCTTTCTTGAACAAGCCGAGCGCGTCGAGGACGGTCGCGCCTCTATACCAGGCCATGCGGTCGCTGTGCGTCGCGATGTTGTCGCCCAGTTTGGCGCTGACCGGGATGACCCGCTCCGGCACCACCTTCAACTGGCCGAGGAATTCCCGGTATTCTTTTTCGATTGCGTCGAAGACGTCCTGGCGGTAGCCCACCAGGTCCATCTTGTTCACGATCACGGCCACTTGCTTGACGCCCAGCAGCGACAGCAAGTACCCGTGCTTCTTGGACTGCTCCTTGACGCCTTCGAGCGCGTCGATCAGCAGCAGCGCCGCCTCGGCCCGTGCGGCGCCGGAGATCATGTTCTTGAGAAACTCCTTGTGCCCCGGCGCGTCGATGATGATGTACTGGCGCTGGTTCCAGTTGAAAAACGTGCGGGCGGTGTCGATGGTGATGCCCTGTTCTTGTTCTTCCAAAAAGGCATCGAAGAGGAAGGCGTATTCGAATTCCTTGCCCTGCTGGCGACAGATGGCCTGGACTTTCTCGATCTTGCCGTCCGGGAGCGAGCCGGTGTCGGCGTAGAGGCGGCCCAGCAACGTGGACTTGCCGTGGTCCACGTGCCCGACGATCACGATATTCAGGTTTTCCGTTGGTTTGGCGATGGTGGCGTTCATCGTTGTTGCACTTACATGTATCCGTCTTTGCGCAACAGCTCCATGCCGCGCCCTTCATCCTGGGCTCGGCCGGCTCGTTCTGCGGTGGTGGTATGTCTCAATTCCTCGATGATCTCGTCCACGGTCTTGGCGGTGGACTTGATCGGTGTCGTGCAGGGTGCGCAGCCCAGGCTGCGGTAGCGGGTGCCGTCCCCCCGGTCCAGGTAGAGGTCCATGAAGGGGATGTTCTCCAGCTTGATGTATTCCCAGATGTTGATCTCGGTCCAGTCCAGCAGAGGGTGGATCCGGATATGGGTGCCCGCCGGGAAGGTGGTCTTGAACTGGTCCCAGAGTTCCGGCGGCTGTTCGCGGAAGTCCCACTCGTTGTTCTTGTCGCGCGGCGAAAAGTACCGTTCCTTGGCCCGCGTTCCCTCCTCGTCCGCTCGGACGCCCAGGATGATGCCGGTGTAGCCCTTCTCCTCCACCAGGTTTTTCAGCGCGGTGGTCTTGAGGGCCGTGCAGCAGGCCACGCGTCCCATCGAGGGGTTCATCCCCTCCGCCAGCGCCTTCTTGTTTTGGCCGATCACGAGGTTCAAGCGCCACTCGCGCGCCAGCCGGTCGCGGTACTCGATCATGGCGGGGATCTTGTAGCTGGTGTCCACGTGGAGCAGCGGAAACGGCACATGGCCGAAAAAGGCCTTGCGCGCCAGCCAGAGGAGGACCGTGGAGTCCTTGCCCATCGACCAGAGCATGGCCAGGTTGTCGAAGTTCTTGTAGGCTTCCCTGAAAATGTAGACGCTCTGATCTTCGAGCTGGCGTAAATGTTTCATGCGTGTTCCTCGGAGTTGATGGCTGATAGCTGATGGCTTCCGGACAGTTCGTCCAGCTTGCGCGCGGCTGCGCCAGACTCGATGGCCTGCTGAGCCAGCGGCACGCCGGCCGAGATGGAGGACGCTTTGCCGGCCGCATACAGCAGTAGGGCGGCGTTGAGGACCACCCAGTCGCGCTGGCCGCCGCGCACTTGGTTGTGCAGGATGTTCCGCAGCAGCGTGGCCTCCTGCTCGCCTTGCGAAGTCGCCTGCGAAGCTGGATGGGCGGCCATGGTTTGCAGCGAGCCGAGCGGCAAGCCGAAGTCCTTGGGTTGGAGCATCAGCGGCACGACACGCTCCTCGCGGAGCTCGATCAATTTGCTGGCCGCGGCGATCGACAATTCCGGATCGCCTTCGACCCCCCGCACGATCAAGGCCCTGTGGCTTCCGAGCATGTTGAGGGCCTCGGCCATCTTCTCGAAATACGGCGGATGGGTGAGACCGATGACCTGCGACTGGGCCCGGGCCGGGTTCAGCAGTTTTGCCACGGGATGGAAAAAGCTTCTCACGCCCAGGTCACGCCGCAAGTCCAAAAAACGTCCCAGCGGCGGATGGTAGAGGGCGATGTCGAGGTAGGCGAACCCCTTCGCGGTCAGCTCTTCGGTCACCCGCTTGGGCTCCAGGTCGGTCGGGATGCCCAGCTTGGACAAAGGCACGGCTGTTCCCGGCCGATCCGGCACGCCTTCGTACCCGTGCATCAGGATCGAGGCGCCGGCGGAAGCCGCGATGATGGCGGCTCCGACCGAGGCGTGAAAGGTGTCCTGTTTCCCGGCATAGGTCGGCAAGTCCACCAAGGGAAGATTCTTCGGAACGGACAAGGGCGGAATATATTGCCGTGCCGCTGCGGTGAAGGCGGCCAGTTCGGTGACCGACTCCATCTTGATGCGCATGGCCAACAAAAAGGCTCCGACTTGAACCGGCGTGGCCTGGCCCTCGATGAGCAGGCGCATGACCTGCTTGGCCTCTTCCCAGGTCAGATCCTTCGAGGCCTTCTGTCCCTTGCCGACCTTTGCGATAAATTGTTGCATCATAGGGGTTAGAACGTCAGCACCTGGTCGGCCTGCGCGATCTCCTCTTTCCAGAAGGCTTCGGCCTTCTGCACTTCGTCCAGTTCGGGGAGTAATTGATCCACGGTCAGCTCGAAATACTCGATCGAGTCGCGGCAGATGGAGAACTTTACGTCCCCGGTCTCTTTGATGTCGCGCAAGATCGACGGCAGATCGTGTCTGGCACGCTCCTTCAACAGGTCTCGGACCCGTGATTCGCGGCCTCGGTAGGCATCCGAAAACGCCAGCTCTTTCACCTTGCCGGTCGTCAGCTTGGATGCGGCTTCGTCCCGAAACAACACGCTCACACGCGTTCCGGCCGAGGCGGCAATCCGGACGAGCTCGCAGGCCTGCAGGAGGTTATTGTAGCTGCCACGCGTCACGATCACGGCCAACTTCTTCATTCGTCTTCTCCTACCTCAGAAGTCCTCGGCAGTCAGCCTGCAGTTCTCAGTTTTGCTAATGGCTGACCGCTGAAAGCTGATCGCTATTATTTATGCAACCCGCACTCGGTTTTAGCGAAGGTTTGCCACCGGCCGGCCCGGGGATCGTCCCCCGGCTGGACCGGCGCCGTGCAGTGGGTACAACCGATGCTGGGATAGTGGCGGTCGTGGAGTGGGTTATAGGGCACCTCGTTGATCCGGATGTAGGCCCAGACATCCGCCGCCGTCCACTTGGCCAGCGGATTGAACTTGACCAACTGGAACTTCTTGTCCCATTCCACGAAGCCGGCCGTGGCCCTGGTCGGGGCCTGGTCCCGGCGGATCCCGGTGATCCAGGCGGCATAGCCCTTGAGCACGCGGGTCAACGGCTCCACTTTCCGTAAGTGGCAGCATTGATCCGGATCGCGCGTCCAGAGCGCCTCGCCATACTGGGCGGCCTGTTGATCGGGCGTCAGCAGCGACTTGACCTGGAGCACCTGGCTGGGGAGCAGACGATAGGTGGCCACGATGCGATCCCGGAGCGCATAGGTCTCTGGAAATAAAAAATCCGTGTCCAGATAAAAGAGCGGCGTCTGCGGGTTGAGCCGGTGGATCATGTCCAGCAGCGCCACATCCTCGGCGCCGAAGCTGCAGGCCAGGACGATGCGGGAGGCATAGCGCTCGAGAGCATAGGCCAACACGTCCTGCGGCTGCTTGGATTCGAAGGAGTCGCTCAGGGCCTTCAACTCTTCGTCCGACGGTCGGCTCTGTGCGGCAACGCCTTCTGCCACGTTCGTTCCTACCCTTCTACTTTTTCCACGAGGATTTTGAAATGCGCCTTCTCCGGCTCAAGCGGTTCCTCCAAGAGGACCTTGTGGCCGTCGTTGCGTAGGCTCATCGGCACGTTCTTGATCGGCTCGCCCGCGTCCAGCCAGACTTCCAGCCGTTCACCGGCGTCCATCATCTCCAGCTTCAGCTTGGTCTTGACGTAGTTGAGCGGGCAGGCCACGCCCCGGAGATCGTAGACGGGCGCACCAGTCGGTTCGCCGGTCGGTGCGCCAGCCGGCGGGATGGACGGGGAGGCCGGCTTGGCCTGGACCGGTTGGGAGGTCGCCTTTCGATCCTCCGCCTCTTTTAGCTTCAGGTCTCTGCCGATCTGTTCGGTGGCGGCCTTGCAGGCTTCCACGAAGCCCCGGGCAAAGTCGAGTTTGCTTCGCGCAAAGTCCGAGGTCGTGTCCTTGGGGCCCAGGTCGCCGATCTGGAGGACCAGATTACGATAGGAGGCCGGCACGTAGCCCTTCTCAGCCAGGCGCCGGTCGAACTCCACGAAGGTCTCGGCGTCGGTTGCCGGATCGAGTCCCTCGGTGACGAGCAAGGCTTTCGCTGCGGCCACCACGGCTCGGTAGGCCGTGTTGGCCACCATCGCGTACTGGTGTTTTTCTATGAACAGCTTGGCCTGGTAGAGTTCCTGTTCCGCTTCCAGGATGCGGTTGTCGATCATTTCCAAGGCGCCGCCCGCGCATTCGCCGGGCCCCAAGTCTTCGAGGATGAACTCGGCCTCGCCTTCCCAATCGTAGTACGCCGTCGGGTCTTCCTCAAATGTCGGCACGATCGTATAGGGGATCAGTTCTTCCTTGAGCACGGCCTTGCCGGCGCGTGCGATGAAGGCCGGAAGGCTTTCTCCAGTCTGACGGTCGCGACGGTAGATGGTCAGTAGATGCGAGATGGCCGCCGGCACGTTCTTGGCCGGGAGCTTCACCGTCATCTGGCCGATTCTGGCCGTCCCGTTCACCTGGCCGCCCAAGTGCAGTTCGTAGTGGGGGGCGACGTGGTCTCCGAACCGCTTGCCCACTCCGTGCAGGCCGATCGTGGCGATGTGGTGCTGGGCGCAGGAATTGTGGCAGCCGCTGATCTTTACACTGACTCCCTTGAGGTCTTCGGGCACCCGTCCGGGCGGGAAGACTTCCG
>SCVQ01000143.1 GCA_004296865.1 Nitrospirota bacterium | reverse complement strand
GCGGATAGCCCAGGGCCTGGCGGAACGGCAGTTCCTGCTCGTAAAAGGTCGCCGGGTTGTGTTGGACCACTGAGGCAATGGCGTGGTGGGTCGGCAGATAGGTCTGGAGCACCACTTTGCCTCCCGCGTCTTCAGGCTGGGCCAGGTCGATGGCGTCCAAGAGGGCATGGTAGGTTCGCTCGGCGGACCGGAAGTCGGGCACGTGCAGGCCGGCGTCGGCATGGGGGAGGCCGACGAAGGGGACGCGGGGAAGCGGGGCGCCCTGGAAGAGCATCTGCGTGCCGATCAGGATGTCCAATTCGCCGGATGAGGCTTGCCGGTGAATCGCGTCGGCTTGCGCGGGCGTGCGCGCACGATCGCGGTCGAGCCGGCCGATCTTGGCCTGGGGAAATAACCGCCGGACTTCCTCTTCGATGCGCTCGGTGCCGGAGCCGACCGGATCCAGCCGGGGGGCCAGGCAGGAGGGACAGGTGTCCGGGAGCGGCAACGCCGCGCCGCAGTAGTGGCAGGCCAGCCGTCCTGCGCCTCTGTAGAAGGTGAGGGTCACGCTGCAGCGCGGACAGTGGGGCGAGGCTCCGCAGTCTCGACAGAGGAGCAGAGGGGCGAAGCCTTTGCGATTTAAAAACAGAATGACGCTCAACCGGCCGGACCGGGCCTCGAGGGCTTCGCGCATGCCGACGATCAGGGGTTCCGACAACACCGTCCCGTAGGGAGTCTTGCGAAGGTCCACGGCCAGGACGGCGGCCAGTCTCGATCTTGTCGAGGCCGATGCGGGTTCGTCGGCTGCCCCGTCCGGGGGAATCCGGTCCAGCCCCTCTCGGTGCAAGGTTTCCAACGAGGGATGGGCAGAGCCGAGCACAAGCACGGCGCCCTGCTGGCGCGCACGCATCCACGCCACCTCGCGCGCGTGGTAGTGCGGTTCCTGTTCCTCTTTGAGAGAGGGGTCCTCTTCCTGCTCGACGAACAGCAGGCCAAGGGGCGGACCGCCGGATGGGAAGGGGGCGAGGACTGCGGAGCGCGTGCCCACCACCACGTCGGCCGTCCCCGCGCGAATCCGACGCCAGGCGTCGTCTCGCGCCGCGGGAGTCAGCGCGCTGTGCAGCGTCGCGACCCGCTCGCCCCATCGTTTCGAGGCCAAGGCCGCGACCGTGGAAACGCGGGCGATTTCCGGGGCGATGACCAAGGCGGTTCGATGCCTGGCCAGGGTTTCGTCGATTGCCTGGAGCAAGCAGACCAGCCGCTGTGCCGCCGGGGCTTGCAAGAGGATTGCGCGATGGGCGGCCTGGTCGAGCGAGGTCCGGAGCTTGTCTTGCCAAGCCGGTTGCCACGTTGCTTGAACGGGAGCAAGCGGAAGGGGCTCAGGCGAGGCGGCGTTCTTTCGCGCGTTTTTTCGGGGGGACCTTCGAGAAACTTTTTGGTCCGCCGCCGGCTTTTTCGGACTCTCCGGCTGGAGTTCGCCGACCAGCCCCCGTTGTTTCAGCGTCATCAAAGCCCTGGCGACCGGCTTTGATAGGGCCCTCTGCAAAGAGGTTGGGGCCAACCCTTTGGGCGATTCAGCCAGTCTGGCCAGGATCGCAAGGGCTGTCGGGGACAGTCGAGGGTGCTTCTCCTCGACATGTCGGCCGGCTTCCGTCAGGACATAGCGGAGCGAAGGTTTGCGGGGCGACGGAGTCGGGAGGATCAACCGGAGGCACTGGCCCCAGGGCGCAAGATAATGTTCGGAGATTTGGCGGGTCAGTTCCAGCAGGGACCGGTCCAGCCCGGTCTCAGCGCGGTCGTCCAGCAGCGAGAGAATTTCGCGCAAGCGTCTTGCGGCCGGATGGTTTGGACCGCCAGGCGGCCGAGTTGACAGCGCGATGACGACTCCCTGAAGCGTGCTCGGGCCGAAGGGGACCAGGACCAGACTGCCCACGGTGAGCGTGCCTTGCAACCTGGCCGGAATCGCATAGGTGAAGGATCGATGGAGGTGTCTGGGGACGATCACCTCCGAAAATGCGGGGCGCGAGGCATCAAGAGTCGGAGCGTCTGTCGCAAGTCCGGAAGAAGGCATGAGGCATTCTAGCAAGTGGGTGAGAGGGTGACAATCTCAGAGCGGCGCGCCAGGCGGAGGGAGGAGGAGACGGAGAGGACTCCAAGAGGAGAAGCCGATGAAGCGGGGCGCGGAAGCTCGTTACGGCTGAGGGATTCTTGGAGGCTCCTCGGCCGGAGGAATTGCAAGCGGTGGTTCGTTCGGGAGGGGTTCCATGGATTCTTTTGCTGGAACCTGGGGTTCTTCTGCTGGAACTCGGGGTTGGTCCGGAGGAGCCACTGAAGGCGGTGTTTCTTGAGCGGGCGGAAGGGGAGGCTGTTGCCTCGGTGACGCCGTTGCGGCTTCCGCTTCGCTGGGGATGCGGGGCGCGTGGCCTTTCGGCTTCAGTGTGATCTCGATGCGGCGGTTTTTCCTGCGTCCTTCCTCCGTGGCATTGCTGGCGATCGGTCTGGTGTCGGCGTAGCCCACCGCGGATACATTCGCCCGGTCCACTCCGCTCTCTTCCAAGAGGAAGCGGGCCACGCTGGAGGCCCGGGCCTCGGATAAAACTTGGTTGGACGGAAGCTGTCGTTTTAACGTGGGGCCGATCGGCCTGTTGTCCGTATGGCCGGCAATGATGATCCGCGTCTCGGTCACAGTCTTGAGCAGGTCGCCGATTTGCTTGAGGATGGGGAGCCCGGCCGGTTTGACGGGAGCTTCTCCCGGCTCGAACTCGAGCTTTCTAGCCAAGGCGGCCAACTGCTCCTCCAGGCTTCCTCCTCGCGTACGAACGGCCTCGAGGCCTTCCGGGGCCGGCTGTGCGAGGGGGGACTGTCCAGCGCGGGTACTGGCCAGCCGGTCCAGTTCTTCGGCCAGGGTTTCCGGTGTCGTCCTCTTGCTCTTGGCGGCAGCCTGTCCCGGCGGTTCTTTCAGGATCACGCGGTCTCCACGCAGCACCGGCGCGGTCGAACGAACAACCAACACGGTGGCGGTCGTCTCTTCCAGGGCCAGGACTTTGACCTCGCCGATCAGGCGCATCGGCAGTCCGCTCCCGAGTCGGAAGATGTCCAGCCGGTCTCCGGCTTGAAGTCCGTCATGACGTCCGCGATCGATGTAGACGATATTCGACTGCCCGATCAAAAACTGCTGGGGGGGAAGGTCGATGATCATGCCGGTCATCGTCGCCAATGCCCGTTCTGCCGGGGCTGGTTCTGTGGGGGGCGGCGGGGCGAAGCGCATGGCGCCGTCCCCCGAGGTAATGGGCCCGTAGGAGTGCAGGATGCGTACGGTCGCTAAACGGCCGTCGATCTGCGTCACCTGGACAATCCCGACCATGATGAAGAGATTGCCGAGGTAGCTCCCCTGTGTCGGATGGAAGACCTC
>SCVQ01000013.1 GCA_004296865.1 Nitrospirota bacterium | reverse complement strand
GGTCAAGGGTTGAAGACTGTGACTGCGGAAGAATTCCGCCTTGTGGACCAACAGGGCCGACCCCGCGCTCTTCTCTCCTTTTCGGCCAGCGGGGAGCCGTCCCTGGCACTGTTAAATCAGGAGGGAACCCGGATCGTCTGGCTGGGACTGTCAGAAGAATCGGGGTTGGCTATTCGGGATGCGGACGGGAAGACGCGAATTATGTTGAGCCTCGATCACTCCGGGGAGACGTCTCTCATCCTCAGGGACCGTCAGCATAAAACCCATTCCTTCCCTCCATGAAGACGTGGCGCAATCAACCAATTGCTGCCGGCCGTCAACGGGGCGGTGCTCACATCCCGGCGGATATGCGGTGTGCCGGCCGATG
Source organism: Nitrospirota bacterium (assembly GCA_004296865.1). Taxonomy (GTDB): domain Bacteria; phylum Nitrospirota; class Nitrospiria; order Nitrospirales; family Nitrospiraceae; genus SCVQ01. Next base: position 1,814 of record SCVQ01000013.1, on the reverse strand, counting down.
GCTCGCTCTTCTCCTGAGCGGCAGCATGCTTACCGCTTGCGTGTCAGTCCGCGTGGAACCATTGATTCAAGAACCATTAACGGCAAGGGATGGCTCCACGCAGGTCGATGTCCTGGACGTCGAACCAACGAGATCCCACGTGAACCTGGCGCGCATCATCGCCATCAGTGAGAGCGCGAGCGAAGAACGGCTCAGGGCAAAGATCGTTGCCAGCGCGCAAAAGATCGGAGCCGACGCCGTCGTGCTGGGAAAAGCGGACGTCCTTCACTCCATGGGTCCGAGCCCAGCCTATCAGTCGACCCTGGGGCCTGCCAGTGGCAGCTTCAGTCCATATGCGTGGGGAGGCTGGTGGGACCCCTTCTACCTGGACCCCTGGAGCTTTGTGCAGGGGGCATCCGACGAAACCCAGTGGACCATGTATTTATCTGGGGTGGCAATCCGGTATGTGCGGGATAAGGCACCTACCGGTGTCGATGATCTCGGGGAAAGAAACAGCAAGCACTGAGAAGGCCTCGCATGCTACCCCGCATGTGCGAAGCCTAAACCAAAAGGAGCTCCCATGATGAGCGAGGCAAGGGCCGCCGTTGTAGGAATTCTGGTTGCGACGGTACTGGGATGTGCCGGAACACCCGGCGTTGAGCGCAAGGCGTCGTCCTCGGCAGATTCTATCGATTCTGTGTCGCAGATGCTGAACAAGGGCATCATGCAACTGACGGTCAATGTCGAGGGGCTCACGACGCGCATGGCCGAGCTGCAACGGCTCCCGGAGGTCACAGACCCGACCCTGCGCGAACTGCGTGCGCTGGATCTTTCGGGCTGGCAGCTCCACCAGCAGCAGTGGAAGCTGCAGTTGGAACATCTTCTCTTCACCAGAAAACAGCTTAGACTGGTGAACGAGAGCCCAGCTGAACGGCCCCAGCTTCTCCAGCAGTGGGCCAGGCGTCAACAAGAATATGGACGTGCGCTTGACGACCTGCGCCAGCAGCGGCTTGCGCTGGAACAGAAACGTGTTCAGGTGGAAGCACAGTTGATCGAACGATCTTTGCGCGGAGAGAAGGAATGACCAGCCACGCGACGGGGGCACCCAGCCACCCTCCATGCGCATGGAGCATCTGCCTGTTGTCTCTGGCGCTCACCGCTTGCGCGACCGTGGACACGATACGGCTCACGAACGAGACGTTTCCATCGAAGGACTCGACTGCGGACGTAGAAGTGCTGGAGGAGCAGCCAACGCGTCCACACATGGAACTTGCGGATCTAAGCATCGCCGATTCCGGACTAAGCTTCGAGCGCATGCAGCGCAAGATCCTGGAGAAGGCAGCTGCCCTGGGCGCCGACGCCGTCGTGTTCGCCAAGCCTGAGAGTTACACCGATCATGAGGTCGCCTATGAGCCGGTCTACAGCCCCTGGGGGGGATACGGCCCCTATGGGCCAGGACCCTGGGGGTATGGCGGGTTGGGACCTGCCGGCTGGGGCTACGGAGGACCCTATGGGCCATCGGGATGGGGAACCACCGGGTCAGTGGCCGTGCCCTATGACGTCACAATCAACTCGCTCAAAGGAACTGCGATCAAATATACGAAGCCGGGTTGATCCTTCCCCTTAATCGGTCCGAATTATCAATATGTCTCTGGACCGATTTGCCACAATGGGACAGGATATGTAGACGGTATCGTGGAACAGACACCATGTCGACTTTCCGCACGACTTTCGGTTGGCTGCTCATTGTCCCGCTCCTTTCACTTCCCTTCTCCGCCCACGCCGAGATTTCTACGATTACGGCGACGGGCGAGTATCAAATGGGTCCCTCTGAC
>SCVQ01000142.1 GCA_004296865.1 Nitrospirota bacterium | reverse complement strand
CAGGTGGCCGGCCGGCAGATCGAACTGTGTTTGGGCCCGACGCCGTGGGAATGGAAGCGGGGGGAAGGCTATACCCTGTCGCTGACACACGTTCGCAAGTCGGAGGTGGCGGCCGTCTTGTCGCACCGGCGGTTTTTTAAGCTCGCGCGGTTCGTGCCCTTGGACCATCCCGCCGTGCAGGATGGCAGCCTCGTCGCGATCGGCCGGGACGCCTTCCGTGACTGTCTTCCCGTCATCACCCCCTGACAATAGGACGTATCAGGACGTATCTCGTGAGGCGTCGTTCATGAAGCGTATTTCGTAAAGCACCAGACGAGATACGCTTCATGAGATACGAGCGATGCTTCACGCGTGGGACGTGGGAGTGGACGCGCCACCGCCGGGTTCGGTACACTCACCAAATGGAAATCGGATTTGCGCTCTGGTTCCTGTTGGCGCTCGGCGTCGGCGTGCTGGCGTCCCGCGGATTCGGCCGGTCCCTCGTCGGATGGTTCCTGCTTGCCGTCGTACTGACGCCCCTGGTCGGCCTGCTGCTGTTCCTGTTGCCGTCGCGCCGGTCCTGCCCGTTCTGTGCGGAGTTGATCCGGTCTTCGGCGATCGTCTGCCGCTATTGCGGGCGGGACCTGACGGCGGCCACGGGCCATCCGACCTTGCGGACCCTGCCGGCCTTGCCGATCGCGACGCGCGTCCTCTTGCTGCTCCTGATCGTGGCCGTGCTCGCGGCCGCGCTGTCGCAATGCGAATATCGGTTCCAATGGTGGCGGTCCGGCGCGCCGATTCAGGTGGACGGCGGCCGGCTTGTTCCCCTGTCACGCAGTCATTTATGAGGAGGGGCTTGTGATGAAGCGTTCCATGCGGTGGTTCAGCGGTCTTGTCAGTCTCATCCTGCTGCCGATGGCGGGCTGCGCCGGGACAGGCGAGGTCGTGCCGCTCGATCTGCGGGCGATCCCGCCGGTGGTCGGGCAGGAGGTGCAGCAGGGGGAGTCGGCGACGTTCCTCGTCATGCCGTTCGAGGATCAGCGGCCCCAGAAAAATCCGGTCGGCCTCAGGACGCACTTCTGGGGCGGCGTGACCTATTTCGACGTGCCAGGGGGCAAGCCGGGCGATGTACTGCCCCACGTGCTGGCCGAGTACCTGAAGCAGAAAGGCTGGCAGGCCGAGGTCGGGCAGACGGGGAAGGCGGGCGCGTCGGATGTCACGCTCACGGGACAGGTGCAGGAGTTCACGGCCCATGCCAAGAGCCGGTTCGGGTCCACCGTCATCACGGTCGCGCTCAAGGTGGCGCTTCAAGCGAGGAATGCCGCGGACCGCAGCACCACGAAGATGACTCTGGAAGGCACGAGAATGCAGACGGTGTTCTGGTTCGAGCCGCAGGACGTGCAGGACCTTGTCGCGGCGACGCTCACGGAGGGGCTCACGAAGCTGATGGCCGATGCGAAGGTGGAGGGGCGATCCTTGCGGCTGAAGTGAGGGAGAGCCGGCGTGTAGGACCCGGACGAGTGAACCTCGTCCAGAGCGGAATGCGTTCTCATGCGTGAACGGCGGTGGGAATCCCCGGCCAAACTGGCGTTCGGAGACGTGCTGGCCTTGGGCGAGCGGTTGGCCCGCCTCGGGCTGGAGCCGGCTGTGCCGGGCAAGGACCTCATCTGCTATATCGAGGAATGGACGGTGGAGGCTCCGGGCGACCTCGATCGGCTGGATCCCTGGCCGACGGAAGACGTCACGCTGGTGCATGTCCGCGAGGGCTGGCGCGGGGATTTTTTTCTGCTGGCGGGCGGGTACCACCAGGTGTACCAGCGGCATCAGGCCATCGGGGCCTACTGCTCCGTCAGCCATCCGTGGAAGATCGGGGACGCGCTACGCACCCACCACCAAGGGGCCATGTTCTGGCTCGGCTTTCGCCACGCCCATGGGTTCATCCGAGTGCGGCTTCACACGACCGAGGTGGTGACGCCGGGGGAGACGCGGTGGAACGCTCAGCGTGACCGTTGGCTCGATGAGCGGCGCCGCGCGTTCTTAGAGGCGATCGGGCTACTCGATCTCCCGATCGAAGCGCAGGTGGAGAAGGGGAGCGTGGTCTTGCGATCGCTGGAGCAGCGCGTGCCATTTTTCTGTTCCTGGTCGGATGCCTTCGGGCCCTGTCAGTTCGAATTCAACAGCGCCGATGCCTTCGAATTCTTGGTGCCGGCCAGCAGGCTGGCCGCGACCTGGGGCGGAGAGCTGGCCACGGTGCGGGCCTATCTGACCGGATTTTCGGAACCGGCCTTGGAGGAGTTTCAAGCCATTGCGCCGGGCGTCCGCATCGCGTATCGCTGCTCGGCCCATTGCCCGTTGGATGACCTGCCGGAAGTGTTGCGCACGATCGCGCCGGCCGGCCGGCTCTACGCCACGCTGTGCGAGTTCCAGACACAACGGCTGTTGCCCGGCGGGGAGGATGCGTCGGCGATCATCGGGATCGTCGGGGCTTACGGCGGTTTTCAAATCGAGGTCCGGCTGAACTGCGCACCTCTCTCTGAAGAGGCTATGCCAGACTGGCTGGAAACGCTGATCGGGCTTCCCATGAGCTATGCGCCTCTCTCCTCATTCCCCTGACGGCAGGACGTTGAAAAAGGTGAAAAACAGTGAGTGGCCGCGCCTCGGGGAGGCGCGGGAACGATTGACAGGCTAACAGTGCACCTGGCTCAGAGCAGCCTTGAGATGGTCTCGGTGCCGCCGCAGGGAACCCGCCATGGCTGTTCGATCAACGTGCCACGACCCCAGCGGAGGGTATCTCCGAGGGGTCGTGGGGTTGAGTTCGCATGGATCGGCAGCCGTCCGATGAGGGCGTCGGACTTACTTGCCGCTTGGCGTCGGCGCCGTGTCCGTCGACCAGATTTCCCCTGTGTAAGGTTTCGCTGAGGGGGCCGGGGCCGCCACTTTCTTGGGCGGCTCGGGTGGGGCCGTGTCCGTCGACCAGACTTGATCCGGGTACGACTTCGCCGAGCTGGAGGCCTCTTTGCTCATGCCGCCTTTCTTGTCCGCATCCTTGAAGCCTTTGCTCGCAGGCGCTGGTTCTGCAACGCCGGCGAGTGAGGCCATGGGCATCCCGAAGGTTCCCAGGAATGCCAACACTACAAACATACC
>SCVQ01000141.1 GCA_004296865.1 Nitrospirota bacterium | reverse complement strand
TCATAGGCCGGCACGATCAGCGCGCCGGTCTCGGCCGCGCGCTTCTCCGAGGCGGCGCGCGCCTCGGCATAGACGGCGCCGATCTGATGGACGACCGCGCCGTAGGTTTTCAGCCGCGCCACCTTGGCGGGCGAGGCGATGGTGGGCACGAAAATCTCGGCCTTGTGGCCGAGCGCGCGGGCGGCATAGGCCGCGGCCGCCCCGTGGTTACCGCCCGAGGCCGCGACGATGCCGGCGGCCGGGACCTTGGTGGCCAGCAACTTGTGGAAGGCGCCGCGGCCCTTGAACGAGCCGCTGAGCTGCAGCGATTCGAGTTTCAGCGCCAACGGTGCGGCAACGCCAAGCGATCCGGCGGCGAGCTCGATCGCGGGCGTGCGGCGGACATGCGGGCGGATGAGGCTCCAGGCGGCCTCGACGTCGGTACGGGAGATCATGAAGACGTCCTTCTACTCCTCCCCCGCTCCGAGGAGGAGTAGAGGGTCATTTGTGACCAGTCTTTTGCATCTTCGTGCATGTAAGCCGCGAGGTCCAACAACCAGGCTCCCTTGACGTATATCAAAGGCAAGTCGCTCCAGTTCTTCAAAATGGATTTGTTGCTGGTCTGTTTGGCACGCCACCTGCTGGGCGGACGTTCAGTGCTTCAACTTGTCGGGAATTCCCGGACTCGAAGGCCAGGGGATTGCACTCAAAGCGGAAAATGAGCCTACTATTGCCAATTGACCATGTCTGACCTGGCGCCACGGCTTCTACGAACGCTGCTGATCTCCGTGATCGGCATGATGATCGTCGTGGGTGCTGCACAAGCACATGGCAGCCGAGGTGCGGAAAGCGGCTGGCTTGCCGGCTTAGATGCGGCCAGATCATCCATCGGTAGTGTGTCGTCTTCGTTGACGCAAACTTGCACCGTACCTACTGCCGCCCGTTCTACTGTGGTCCTTCCGATGTCCCAGGGGACATCGACCGCGGAAATCCACCCCTGTGACGGGGGTGAAGGCAACCATGCCTTCGGCAGCTGCTGTTGTGCCATGGCGTGTCACATTTCCGTTGCCGACCTCGGTCTGGTCTCTTTCTTGAGATTCCAGCCGACGGCCATCGATCCCTTGGCGAATCTGCCTACCCTTCATGGCAGGGCCGTTAGACCCGGCGACCGTCCACCCCGTTCTGCCTAGCGTGGCCCGCGCTTCAGGCGCCGGATCTGTACCTAGGCCACTGCACGCTTAGTTGCGGCTAACCGGCAGACGCTCGAAGCGTCCGGGACCACCAGCACGCGGCCGCATTCTCGTCGCGCCGACCGTGCACGCGCCCCAGATCCTCGAACAATGCTCAGACTGGAAGTCCATCCATGAAGCAACATGCGCACCCGACAGGAACGGTCGAAGCGAACTGCGCCTGCATTGGGCCGTCGCCGGTTCAATCTCTTCATCAGCCGCCGGCGATTCAGCCCTGCTCCACCCCCATGTCCCTACCGAACCACGGAAATGTCTCCCCCATGCCGGCGTCGCGCGAGGGGCATTCGTCCCGCTCGAAGTTCGTGGCGTCGTGGCAAGGTCGTCGGATCGACGATGCGACCGCCGCAAAGCAGCCCGCCTCGACGACACTGCAGAAGAAGCTCTGTCTACAGTTCCCGACCATGGCGCTTCCGAAGGGACACGTCCTCTTCCGCCAAGGCGAGCCCGCCAACGCAGTCTTCTACATTGCCACGGGTCTGGTTCATCGCGTCGTTGGCAGCGCAAACGGCAACGAGCGCCTGCTCGCCATTCTTGGCCCTGACGACTTTTGCGGCGAGGAATGTCTTACCGCACAGTCGTGGCACTCGACGTCGGCCATTGCCATGGAAGCAGCGCAGATCATCCGGATCGAGAAGGCCGCGATACTTCGTCTGCTACGCGATTCCCCTGCGTTCTCCGATGTGTTCACTGCCTTCCTGCTGTCGCGGAAGCTGAAGACTGAAGCGGCCCTGATCGATCAGCTTGTGGGTTCCGTCGAGCAGCGGTTGAAACGCGCCTTGCTGGCACTCGCCCGCACAAGCCAAGGTGGCTCCAACCTCGGGATCGTCCCCAACGCGAAGCAGGAAATGCTGGCCGCATTGGTCGGCACGACGCGTCCTCGGATCAACCATTTCCTGACCAAGTTCCGCAAGCTCGGCTTGATTGACTATGGACGCGGGATGCCCGCGGGAGAAATCCGCCTCGGTGCAGCTCTGCAACAAGTCGACGAGCGCGACGATCCATAACATCTCGAATTCCATTCGAGATGGGTGGACGTGCCCCGGAGGCGGCGTCTCAATCTCGATACGCCGCCACCAAAGGCCACCTGTGCCCCAGGCGAGATTCGGCTCAGGTGCGGTTGGCCGGCGGGTGCATGCCGCCATGAGGACCGATCCTGCATTTTGTTCCGGTCGTCGTCGCATCCTCGATGATGCCGGTGCGATCGACCGTGAAATTGATCATGCAGTTCGTGGCCTGAAAAAGGACTTGTGACTTCGGTCCCGTTACCGCCTGGTTGACGATGAAGTATCCGATCGCCCGGCCACCATCCGCCGTCGCATAGTCATGGTGCGGCTTTCCCCAGGATTGAACGAGGTGGGCGGAACTGTGCCCAACCCAGTCGCGAATGTTGAGGTCTTTCACCGTGCCTGTTGACGTCGGCCCACATGCCGCCAGGGCGATGGCGATGAATGCAAGCGCCAGATATTTACGCATCCCCATGACTCTAATCTCCTCTTTCAGCTTTGCACTTGCACCGGCTTGCCTGGCCGGAATGCTGCCGATCTCTGTTTGTCAGCCAATCGATCGGAGAAGATTGCCACCACCCGGATGATGGAAGAGTCTCAAAGCGAACAGGCCCGATAAAAAAGACCAGGGGTGGCCGCACCCAGGAGTTCCCTGTCATGGGTGGGCCGCGTTCTCAGACTCTTCCGGATTGCGCGACCGAGTTCATGGCGCAGGCCAGTCGGTCCTGCTTCGCCGCACTGTTCAATAGGAGACTCTTAATCTCCCCTCGATCCGCATAGTTTCATTTGGCTGGACGCATCACGGTACAGAGAACGTGAGTCGAGCCACACCACTCGATCCTGCATCGCAAGACGCGCAGGCGACAAGGACGGGCTTGATCCCGGCGAATGAGCAGGAACCGGGCGGGGGCGTGGAAATGGGAACCTGCAGCTCCGACTTCATTACCGGCATGCGGCACCGGCGATTGGAGAGCCCGGCGATCTCCCGGAGCCCGCGATCATATCTGCTGTTGGGCCTCACGATCGCGCTGTTCTGGGCCGGCTCGCTGCCGGCACGAGCACAGTCGGAGCCCGATCCGCACGCCCCCCATCATCCCGCAGCACCATCATCTGGCAATCCTCCGACACAGCCATCAGCGGGACCTCAACCCTCTACGCCGGCTCCAAGTCCACCGTCGGGCGGCATGATGGGCATGATGGGTGAAATGATGGAGCGCCCAAGCAGGCAGCTCTTTCCGGAACTGATGAACGTTCCGACATTGACGCCGGAAGAGCATCGCCGCGTCGAAGCCTTGGCGCGGGCAAGAATCGACGCTGGAAATGAAATTCTGTCCAAGGCGCAAGTCGACTTCCAGCGCGCGATGCTTGAGGACGATGCCGCCGCGATGTCTCGGGCGGCCGTGCGTCAACGCGCAGGGCTTGCCCTGATTGACAGCGGCGCCGCCGTGTTGCGGGCACTCGCAGACGGCAAGCCCCCGCAGCAGATCGCTCTCGCGTGGTTCCGCAATCAGCTCAGCCTGACACCGGCGGCTCCGACGTCGACCGATCGCGGGGTGAGCATCGGGTCTTTCCAGGTCTCATGGTTCCATTTCATCACGATGATCGCGCTGGTGCTCTTTGCAGTTGCAATGGCCGTTCTCGGCCTTGCACAGAGACGCCGTGCAGCCGCCTTGATCAATCGGCTGACAAGCTCGGCGCCTGTCGCCTTCGCGGGCCATCCGGTGGTGCCGGGAGCGCCCGGCTCGCCTGGATCGCCGCCCCGGCAGCCGCCAGCGCAGGCTGCGCCAGCCCCAAGAACGGATCGAAATGCCACCGCTCCGGAGAGTGATGCCTTGCCGGCTCGAGTGGCCGTCAAGAAGTCCTGGTCCGGGCAACTGCGCGTGTCGGCGATCTATCGCGAAACGCCGCACGTGAAGACCTTCAGGTTGGTCGACCCATCCGGCGGACCCATTCCATTTACCTATTCGCCCGGTCAGTTCCTGACATTCTCGGCCGACATCGACGGAAAGAAGGTGCGGCGCTCCTACTCGATCGCGTCGCCGCCGACGCGTGTGGCGTATGCCGAAATCACCGTGAAGCGCGAGGAGAACGGAACCTTCTCCGACTACCTTCACGACAGGCTCGTCGTGGGCGACTTGCTCGAGGCCAGCGGACCAGCCGGCATCTTCACATTCGACGGTGGGGGCGCCGAGAGCGTCGTTCTGATTGCCGGCGGCGTCGGCATCACGCCGCTGATGTGCGTGGTTCGCTATCTCACGGACCTCACATGGCCGGGAGACATCTATCTCCTGTTCGCCGGACGCAGCACAGAGGATTTCATATTTCAGGAGGAGATCGAGTACCTGCAAAGACGGTGTCCGAATCTGCATGTTGCCGCCACGATGATGAACCGCGCCGAGGGCACGGCCTGGCTGGGTTTCGAGGGGCAGTTGACGAAGCAGATCATTGCCCAGGCCGTTCCGGAGATCACGCGCCGCCAGATCCATCTGTGCGGCCCGCCGGCCATGATGGATGCGGTTCGCACCATGCTTTCGGATCTCGGAGTGCCCCAAAGCCGGATCAAGACCGAGGCGTTCGGACCGGCGATCGGTGCGCTCCCGCCTCCGGCGCCTCAAACGCCGCAGCCGCCACCAGGACACGTAGCCGCCGTATTGAGGGAGCTGGAGGCAGTAGCCCCAGGTTTGGCGTCCACCACCAGCACGTCAATGGGGCCGGCGACGGCTTTGGTCCGGTTCGCCCGCTCCGACAGGACCGCGCCGCTCCCGCCCGACCGAACCGTACTCGAGGTTGCCGAGTCGGTCGGGGTTCCGATCGACTATTCCTGCAGGGTGGGAACCTGTGGGATCTGCAAGGTCAGGCTGCTTGAAGGAAAGGTCGGGATGGAAGTCGAGGACGCATTGACGGCCGAAGACAAGGCGGCGGGCATCATCCTGGCCTGCCAAGCCAGGTCCGTCGGCAACTTGACCATCGACGCCTGACGATGAGTGACAAGGAGAGGCTCACGGTCGGTGCGCTTGTGACCCTGCTGCTGTTCCTGGCGCCGGGCTATCTCCTGCATGTTTCGCCGCGATTTGCGGGCAGCATTGGCGGAGGCATGCTCGGCATCGCCGGCGCCATTCTTCTGGTGTTGCTTCTCGTCTATCCGCTGGTGAAGCACGTCAACTGGCTGAACGTCCGCGTGACGCGCCGCCTGCCACTGCGGTCGCTTCTCGCATTCCATGTCTATGCTGGCGTCGTCGGCCCCGTTCTCGGCATCCTGCACTCCGGACACAACTATCAGAGCCCGCTCGGCATCGCACTCGTGCTGGCGATGCTCATCGTCGTCCTGAGTGGCTTCGTTGGCCGTTACTATCTCGCCTACGTGGCCATCGGGTTGCGACAGCAGGAGGGTACGCTCGCCACCTTGCGGGAAGCCTATAATCGCATCGCCGACACCCTCGCCGGTCGCGAGGCTATCCCGTCAGATCTCGCGGGGAAGGTTGCCGGCGCTCGGGGCAGTATTCCGATCCTGCCCCTGGTCGATACGATCGCCGAACTGGAGTACGCGATTGGCGCCAGAGAAAAGGTAAGGCAAGTCCTCGGCCGCTGGATGGTCGTCCATGTCACCGCGTCCATCGTCATGTACTTTTTGCTCGCGCTCCATATCTGGAGTGGTCTGTATTACGGGTTGCGGTGGCTCCCGTGATTTGGCGAGCAGTGTTCTATTGGGTTCTGGCAACGGTGGCGCTGTCGGTCGGCATCGCACTGATCCTTGCCATACAGAAGTCGGGCTCGGTCTCGGTGCCCGATTGGCCCAACGCTGTCAGGCCGGGAGACCTGTCGCCAAAGCACGCGTTCCTCTCAAATCAATGCGAGACCTGTCATACGCCCTATCGTGGCATCGAGGCATCGTCGTGCATTCTCTGTCATGCCGGTGATGCAACCCTATTGGCGCGGCAATCGACGGCATTTCACGCGACGATCCAGTCCTGCAGCAATTGCCATATCGAACATCAGGCTGGAGTGAGGCCGATTCGCATGGACCACGACGCCCTGATCGCGATCGGCCGAAAGTCGCAACTGGCTGATAGCCGGTCCGCGGCGCCTCGGGAGGAGTCACTTGATTGCTTCGCCTGCCACAGCAACCGAAGCCCGCACCGGGACTTGTTCGGCAAGCAATGTGCGGAATGTCATGCGACGAGCAGCTGGAAGATCGCCGGCTATCAGCATCCATCCGCCGCCTCGACCGACTGCGTGCAATGTCATCAGGCCCCGCCCAGTCACTACATGGGGCATTTTCACATGATCTCGAAGAGGGTGGCCCTTCAGGAGCATGCCCGAGTCGAGCAGTGTCATCTGTGTCACCAAACGGATTCCTGGAACGCCATCAGGGGCGTCGGTTGGTACAAGCATCACTGAGGGAACTTCGCCGATCTTCAGAGTCGGCGTTAAGGAGTCCCTTATGGAACAGTCTCCCGACACCAAACCGCCTATGTACTCAGCTGCTTTGGTTTGGCGTATCGCATTAACGGGAGGAAGACCTCGATGTCCGCATTGGTCACTGGTCTGTGGAGATTGGCCGGCACAGCCGCCCTCGCAACGATGATTGCCTCCGGCACC
>SCVQ01000140.1 GCA_004296865.1 Nitrospirota bacterium | reverse complement strand
ATCTGCAGGGCAAAACGCCGTCGATGCGATTTACCCCAACTTCTCGCTCTTCTGGTACTGGAGCAAGAGCGGCAAAGTGATCATGCGCTAAAGACGGTTATGGTGCGACCGGTCCTGTTCCGTCTCGGCGAGGGATCAAATGGACCGCACCGGCCTTGATCGCCGCCACCACGGACGCCCCAGGCGAAAGGTGTAGATCTTCGACAGCCGAACGGGTCACGGTGGCAGAAAGCGGAAATCCACAGTCGATTTCCACGCAAACCAGCGCTCCCGTTGGGTGCACTTCGCAAACCGTTCCGGCCAGATGGTTTCTCGCGCTGGTGGCGCCAACTCCCAGGGTCTCAAGGACGACATCTTCCGCCCTGATACAGACAAACACATCCGGCCCCGTTTCCTCGGCACCAAGAGCCGTCACCTTGATCCCAGCCACATCCACCGTGACGAGGCCACCGAAGGACTCCACGACTCGCCCCTGGACGACTGTCTCCACCCCTACGATGCAAGCCACCTCGGCATTCAGCGGACGGCTGAAGACCTCTTGCGGCGCCCCGACTTGGAGCACACGCCCCTCATTGATGACCGCCATCTGGTCCCCCAGCGCCAAGGCCTCGGCCCAGTCATGCGTCACGACCACGGACGGGATGGCTAACTGCTTCAGCAAAGACCTGAGTTCCCCGCACAGCTTGGACCGTGTCGGCGCGTCAAGCGCCGACAGAGGCTCATCGAGCAACAACAGTTGAGGGCGTCGGGCAACGGCCCGCGCAAGAGCGACCCGTTGCTGCTGTCCGCCTGAAAGCTGGTTAGGCTTCAACCGCTCCGTTCCCTGCAACTGGAGCAGCGCCATGACCTCCGCGACGCGCCGGCGTCGTTCAGATATCCCAAGATCGCTCAGGCCATATTCGATATTTCCCTCGACCGAATGCGTAGGGAACAGCGCATAGTCTTGGGACATAAACCCAATCCGTCTCCTCTGAGGCGGCAGCCTGATCCCCGATTGTGTTTCGACCCACGTGTCATCTCTAAATCGGACGGTCCCTTGCTCTGGCCACTCCAATCCGGCCAGACACCGCAGAATCGTCGTCTTTCCTGACCCTGACGGCCCGAACAGAATCAAGACGGTGGGGAGTTCCACGGTCATCCGAAACGAGGCATTGATCGTCAATCGACCAGGAAAGGACTTCGTGATGTTGACGATCATTTCTGAGGTCATACAAGACCCAGCCAACTCACCGGCTCGCCGGCGCGCGCAGACGTGACGCGCCTTCTTCGTCGCATCGCATGCCCCATACCTTCCGATTCATGGCATAGATGCCAAGCAAGACAGCATAAGAAACCACCAACAGAAACAGCGCCGTCTTGGCGGCTCCGGTATAGTTGAGTGCCTGGACCTCATCATAGATGTCGATCGAAACCGTTCGCGTGATGCCTTCGATGTTGCCACCGACCATCAGGACCACCCCGAATTCACCCAGCGTATGGGCAAAACTCAATACTGCTCCGGTCACCACGCCTGCCGTTGACAAGGGGATAATGAGCGTGAAAAAAGTTGCGGCACGAGACTTCCCCAAAGTCCAGGAAGCCTCGATGAGACGACGATCCACCTGGGCAAAGGCACTCGCAAAGGGTTGGACGGCGAAGGGAAGACTGTAGAGAACCGACGCGAGGAGCAGCCCTTCAAAGGTGAACGGCAAGGGATGTCCGGCAAGACTCGTGTAGAGCTGCCCAAGCGGGCTGTGCGGACCGATCGCAACCAGGATGTAGAAACCCAGGACGGTCGGCGGCAACACCAGCGGAAGCGCCACCACCGACTCGACCAGGAATTTCCATCGCCAGCGGGAAAAACTCAGCCAATAGGCAAGCGGGAGCCCGATGGCAACCAGGATCAGTGACGTCAGGAGAGCCAATTTCAGCGTGACGCCAATCGCCACCCAATTCACAGCCGCCCCTGTCTTGCCACCTGATGCATCTTCGTTGACGCCGTGTCAGGAGGCCCGCCGATGGACGCCAACCCTCTTGCCTACTTTCCCACCATGATCTCAGTCGCCTTGATTGCCACTGTGACCGAGTCATTGATTTTAAGACCCATGGTTTTGGCTGAACCGGTCGTGATCGCCGCGACAAAATCCAGCGTGCCGACCTTGACCGTAACCTCCGACATGACATTCCCTTCTTTGATATTGGTGATGGAACCTTGGAATTGATTCCTCGCGCTGAGTTTCATCGGAGCCCTCCTTGTGTAATGGTGATAGCAACCTTCTCGCGGCACAGTCACTGCTCTACGATTGATATTGATTAAATCCTATGACAAATCCCTCCGGGCCGAACACTTCCAGACGGATGGCCTTGCGGTTGCCTCGACGGACATCCAGCTTGAGCCTGATGCGCACGACCCGTTCCCGCTCCACTTGACTCAACGAGGCGAGGCGTGACTCCACGAGCGTCGCCTCCAAATCGCGCTGCACGACATCCACGTCCGGCACTGCGAAGTTGAGCTGCACCCATCCGGCCAGACGTGGGCTTTCGTGGTTCCTGCGAACGACGACCAGGACTCCGCGGTAGCAATATCCGCGAATACTGTCCTTGCCTGGATGGTCCAGACGTTCGATCAGCGGCGCCTTCAGTACCTCGCCAAAGAACGTCTCAAAGAGCTGAAGATCGGAGATCTCGATCTGAACGCTATCCAAAACCCCGGAACCGACAGGCGATGATTCATCCGTCAGCCGATCCACCGCCGCAAGAGACCGGGCCGCACAAGACGCTTCTGATTCCACTGGTTCCGCGGCCTGGACCGATGGCAGGCTGTCCAGAATCAAGATCACACTCAGGAACGAGGCCATCACTCGCCAGATCATGGTCTTCCCTGTTCCATGGAACTTTACGCTGGGGCTACTTGCACCGGAACTGAAGCCCCCAGAACCGTCGCGTGGAGACTTCGTCCTCTCCCTCTCTG
>SCVQ01000139.1 GCA_004296865.1 Nitrospirota bacterium | reverse complement strand
GTTATTTCGAGCCGCGCCGGAACCCGCGCCGCGATGTTTCCCGCGTGGCAATCGGACAGTGCGGGCACTGCGGTTTCGGATGCTCCTCGCATGACCGGTGCCTGAACAGCCCGGCCAAGCGAAGCCCGAACGGGCCGCACCACGCGGTCTCAAACCGTCCGGCCCCGCCGCATTTGATCTTCTTTCCCCCAACGCCGGAACGTCTCATCGCTCCCCCCCTGGTTACGAGCACCCGGTGGTCGCCCCGCAGTTCATGCACTTGAGGCAGGTGCCGTTGCGGACCAGCATGAACTCCTTACAGTTCTGACAGGGATCCCCTTCGTAGCCCTTCAGCCTCGCCATATCGATCTCCGTATAGGTGAGCGTCTCGCGCTTCAACTCCACCTTATGTGCCACGGTGCCGTTCCCGCCATTGCCGCCGTTGCCGTGGCCGTTCCCTCCGTTGCTCCCATAGCCGCGCCGCGCCGGAAACACTTCCGGGCTGATGCCAGAGGGCGCCAGCGCCTGCGCGTCCGTCGGCTCACTGTCCATGCACTCCGGGTCCTGCGCATCCTTCTTGACCGAATCCATCCGCAGGTCGTCCGGCACCACCTGGGCCAGGTCGTGGCGGCCCAGATAGGTAATGGCCAACTCGCGGAAGATGTAATCGATGATCGAGGTGGACATCTTGATGTGGTCATTGAGTTTGACCGGCCCGTTCGGCTCGAACCGCGTGAAGACGAAGGCCTCGACGAACTCCTCCAGCGGCACGCCGTGCTGAAGCCCCAGCGAGATCGCGATCGCGAAGCAGTTCATCAGACTCCGGAAGGCCGCCCCCTCCTTGTGCATGTCCAGAAAGATCTCTCCCAGGGTCCCGTCGCGATACTCGCCGGTCCGAAGGTAGAGCTTGTGGCCGCCCACAATCGCCTTCTGCGTGTAGCCGTTCCGACGTTCGGGCATCCGCCGGCGCTTGGCCAAATACCGCACGAGCACCTTCTCCGTGACCCGCTCGGCCATGGCCATGACGTCGTAGGTTTCTGCCGCGGCGCCCGAATCGGAGGACGCGTTGAGGGGCTGGCTGAGCTTCGAACCGTCGCGGTAGAGCGCCACCGCCTTGACCATGCTGTGCCAGGCCATGAGGTAGGAGGCCTTCACGTCCTCAACCGACGCGTCGGCCGGCATGTTGATGGTCTTGCTGATCGCCCCGCTGATGAAGGGCTGGGCGGCCGCCATCATCCGGATATGCGCATCCACGGCGATGTAGCGCTGGCCGGTCCGGCCGCAGCGATTGGCGCAGTCGAAGACCGGCAGGTGCTCGGACTGCAAGTGCGGCGCCCCCTCCACGGTCATGGTCCCGCAGCAGTAGTCGTTCGCCACGACGATCTGCTCCTGGGTGAACCCGAGCACCTTGAGCATGTTGAAGGTCGGGTCGTTCAGTTGCGCGTCGGTCAGGCCCAGCTTCTCCCGGCAGAAGTCTTCGCCGAGCGTCCACTTGTTGAAGGCGAACTGGATTTCAAAGGCCTGTCCGAGCGCCGCTTCCA
>SCVQ01000138.1 GCA_004296865.1 Nitrospirota bacterium | reverse complement strand
TGCTGCTGAACTCCGCCTTGACCCTGTGACCGGGCCCGCCCATGCCATGCGTGGCACGATCCGAATTCTTGCTGTTGGGGTCGCCCCCCTGGATCATAAACCCCGGGATCACCCGGTGAAACGTCGTGCCGTCATAGAACTTCTCTTGCACCAGCTTGATAAAATTCTTGACGTGATTCGGTGCCACATCCGGATAAAACTTGAGCACGATGTCACCCAGCATCTCCCCTTTCATGGTCACCGCGATGGTGGCACGGGTCTTCTCGTTCGGTTCGGTCATCATCGATCCTTTCCAGTTAAGTTGTTCCCTCTACTCGCCGGGTTCGTGCAACCCCCCGCTGACGTTCTCCCAGCTTTCCCCGTCATTGTCGCTTCGAAAGACTCCGGCACTGGTGCCGGCATAGAGGACCCCGTCTCCGGAGGCGGTCAAGACTTGAACCGACAACTCGGCGAGTCCCTTGTTCAGGGGCACCCACTGACGTCCCTGGTTGACCGTCTTATAGATCCCTCGACCGGTGGCCACAAAAAGACCCTTGTCGCTCGCCACGATGCCGCGGATCGAGTCATTCGGCAAGGCGCGGCTGATCGGCCGCCAGGTCTGCCCGCCGTCCCCGCTCCGAAAGACTCCTCCGTCAAAAGTCCCGGCATAGAGCGCTTGCTCACGATCCATGGCCAGGACGCGGATAAAATTCTCGACCAGCCCTTCATGATCCACCAGCCCGTGCGACAACCTCGTCCATTCCGACGCGCCCGCCTTGCGCTGAAAGACGCCCCGGCCGGAGGTTCCGGCAAACAGAGTCTGGTCCGCCGCCTTGGCGAGGGAATGCACCAACGTGTCGTCCAAGCCTTTGGACACCGACGCCCACTTGGCCTCATGCTCGTTCAGGCGATAGACGCCATCCCCGGTTCCGGCATAGATGACGCCGTCATCGATCAACAGGGCCTTCACCTCCAGCCGCTTGAAGCCGTCGTTGATGGCTTGCCAACTCTTCCCTGCATCGCGGCTGCGGAACACGCCGGCTTGAAAGGTCCCCGCATAGACGGTGCCATCCGGTGTCGCAGCCAGCACCAACACAAACAGGTCGCCGAGGCCGGTGTTGACGGAGGACCAGGAGCGGCCCCGATCCTCGCTGCGGAAAATTCCCATGCCGAACGACCCGGCATAGACCGTTTGATTCTTGTCGACGGTCAGCGCCTGAATGCTGGGAGCCACGCTGGCCGGCAGTTGTTTCGACGGGGCTCCATGCCGTCCGGGAGAACGTTGGGCAAGGCCCGGCCGGGCATCCACACCCGGCAAGGCAACAGTACAAAGGCACAGGGCAACAATAATGAAGCCGCACCTGCTCCCCACTTTTCCCTGTCGCCTTTGACCTGTGCCCTTGTTCGTCATCATCGCACTCGGTGACCGGCCGAGCCGACCGGCGCGCGGCCGGCCCCGCCGAGGCCCGGCTCGCCTTGGGGCGGCCTGCGCCCGAACCATCTGGCCCCGATGATACCGACTTCGTACAGCACCATGAGGGGCACCGCCATCAGCAGCATCGTAAACAACGTGGCGTCCGGCGTGATCACCGCCGAGAGGATCAAGGCCACCATAATCGCGTGTCGGCGATAGTGGGCCAGCAGGTCCGGCGAGACGACGCCGATTCGGGACAGCATCGTCAGCACCAACGGCAATTCAAACGAAAACCCGAAGATGAGGAGGAACTTGACGTTGAAATCAACGTAGGTGCCGACGGCCAGTTGAGGCGTCAGCGAGCGGTCCATCCCGAAACTGACGAAAAACTGGATGACCAGCGGCAGGATCACCAGGTTGCAAAACGCCATGCCCAGCGCGAACAGCCCCGCCGCCAGACAGAACAAGGGAATGGCCCAGCGCTGCTCGCGAGGGAGCAGGGCCGGCTGGATGAACTTCCAGCATTGATGGAGAATCACCGGCAGGCTCAGGACGATGCCCGCCAGAAACGAGATCTTGATGGAGGCAAAGAGGGCCTCGGTCGGCCCGTAAAAAATCAAGTCGTCCATGAAGGGCCGCTTGAACCACTCGATGAGTTCCGCCGCATAGGCAAAGGCCAGGACAAACGACGCCGAGACTGCGATGGCGATGACCATCAGGCGCCGCTTGATCACGGACAGATGGTTGGCCAGCGGCGGCAGGACGACGGACATGGACTGAGGGCCGGATGATTTCATCGCCACGCTCTGAGTTCGACCATCAACGAGCGGGAGCGCGCTCTTTATTCTCACGGTACAGACGGATCAGCTCCGCGAGCCGGTCCTTTTTCGCCAACTTTTCCTTCTGGATCTGCTTTTTGATCACTTCCTCCTGGGGCGTCAAGACATGTCGCTTCTGAAGTTCGTTCAACTCGGCATCCAACCGATGATGCGCCTCTTCCACATCGCGAAACTCCTCGCTCGATTCACGCAACAAGGCGGTAATCTGATTGTCCATCAACATACGCCACCTCCTCTTGTCTGGACGCCTCAGCCCACCATTAACGGAACCCTCTCCATGAGCAGGGCGTCCTCTATCGGGTTCGTATAATACTTGGCCCTCACGGCTGTCCGGACAAATCCAAGCCGTTCATACAAACATCGGGCAGCTTCGTTCGACGCGCGCACTTCCAGGACCGCGCG
>SCVQ01000137.1 GCA_004296865.1 Nitrospirota bacterium | reverse complement strand
GCTCTTCCGATCTGACGGGAACAGACTATTGATGTTCCGATTGAAGAATATCTGCCCATCATTGTGCTGCCAGTATTCGATGTCCCTGGCTATGTGGAGGATCGAGATGCGTTGTGAGCGATCGGTTTAACTGCTCCAGTGCAGGTGGGCGGGCCTTCCATCCGACAGCTCGCTGAGAAATATGGTCCAGACGGAGGTGTTCAAGTTAGCTATCAGGGATATGCCTTGGCTCAACTCCTTGCGAAGATTGCGTACGGTTTCGCTGTCGCAAAGTACGGGTTAGGCAAAATTCAGGTGGCATATGTTGTTCCAGGAATTCTGGAGAAAGAAAAGAACATTGGACGCTGGGTTGGATGTGATCGGAAGTTGAGCCGGTTCCTGGATCCTGGGAATGAGCCTCACGCGATCCGCATCTTTAGAAATAAAGAAAATGACATTATTGGTCGCGTCCGGCTTTTTGCCGAGTTCGAAACACCTGAATATATCGTCAATGTGGGACGGCTAAAAGAATCTGTCGCAGTGCACCTGCCCAAAGATAGAACGAAAGGACGTGGAAAGGAGGCGGGCTGAGCTAGGCGATTTTTCCGGCCTTGCCTCGCCAACGGGTATTGTTCTGGCATGGCTGGCTCTACCGCCACGACCTTCATGAGAGTGCCCTTCTACCAGCATGGTATCCCGCGTTAGACCGTTCGCAACTGCGACTTGCTCAGCGTTCCATTTCGAGTTCGATCGGGGCACCAGCGCCCCTTGAGCGTCTCATCCTGACTCGTCTTGACCAAGCGGAGCCGGCGCTTTCGGATGCTGGTTGACGTCTCCCCGGAAAACGACGGCAGGTCAGAACTAGAGTACACTGACGGCTTCGGCGGTCCTCGACGAAAGGAGCGGACCCATGAAGCGGTCGAAGTTCTCAGAGGAACAGATCGTGTATGCGATTCGCCAGGCCGACGCCGGCACCCCGGTCGGCGATCTCTGTCGGCAGCTCGGGGTTAGTGACGCGACGTTCTACGCCTGGAAAAAGAAGTACGCCCACCTGGGCGTGAGCGAACTCCGCCGGCTGCGACAGGTAGAAGAGGAGAATGCCCGCCTCAAGCGACTCGTGGCGGATCTCTCCCTGGACAAGCATATGCTGTCGGAGGCCCTGCGAAAAAAAGTCTGAGGCCCGCCCGCCGCCGCGAACTCGCTCAGTGGTTTCACGGGACGTTTTCGGTGAGTTGTGCGCGGGCCTGCCACTTGGCCCAGTTTAGTCGGGCCGCCTGGTATCGACGGAGTCGGGCCAGGGATCAATCGGCGCTTCGCCTGCGGATTCGGGATTTGGCTCATGCCCGGCCCCGGTTTGGGTATCTGCGAATCTGGGTGTTGCTGCGCCGGGAAGGCTGGCCAGTGAATCGCAAGCGGGTCCGCCGGCTCTACCGTCTCGATGGCTTACAGCTGCGGATGCGGGTGCGGGTGCGGCGACGCAAGCATATCGCGCTGCACCGAGGACCGGCACCCACGCCAGCAGGACCGACGGAGCGGTGGAGTATGGATTTCGTACATGATACCTTGGCCGATGGGCGCCCGTTTCGGGTGCTCACGGTCGTCGATAACTGGAGTCGCCAAAGTCCTGTACTAGAAGCTGGATTTCGGATGTCGGGGGAGACGGTCAGCCAGGTGTTAGAGTGTGTGCTCAATGACGGGGTTGCCCCACGCTCCATTACGGTCGATCATGGCACGGAATTCCAATCACGAGCGCTTGAAGATTGGGCGTATCGTCGGGGCGTACAACTCGACTTCATTCGACCAGGGAAACCCGTCGAAAATGCCTTCATCGAGTCGTTTAACGGACGCCTCCGAGATGAGTGCTTGAACGTCCACCAGTTCGCTTCGCTTGCCGAGGCGCAGCACATCATTGAAGCCTGGCGGCTCGACTATAATCAACACCGCCCGCACAGCTCGCTCGGCCACCTGACGCCGAATGAGTTTGTTGGACAGCGTCAGGTGATCCGGACCGCCGAAGAAGCCGTCTGTTCTAGTTAAGAACCGTCTCAAAACGGGACCAACGTCACC
>SCVQ01000136.1 GCA_004296865.1 Nitrospirota bacterium | reverse complement strand
GGCGAAGTCGACGCCCAGACCGGCATGGTGGTGAATCTTTATGACCTCAAGCGGATACTGAAGGAGGTGTTGGAAGAATTCGATCACAAGCACCTCAACCTCGACACGCCATATTTCAGACAGGTGATCCCGACGACTGAGAACATCGCCCGCGTGTTGTGGGGAATCCTGGCGAGGCAGCCCTCGATCGGCCGGCTGGAGAAGGTCAGGCTCTTCGAGGACGAGGATCTCTCGGCGGACATCACGGCGGAGGGACAACGGACCAGCCTGACCCGCCGGTATCATTTTTCAGCGGCCCATCGACTGTATTCCGAACGACTCTCAGAGGCGGATCACCAGCGTCTGTTCGGGAAATGCGGTCATCCGACAGGCCATGGGCATAACTATGTGCTCGCCGTTACGGTGGAGGGCGCGATCGATCCGGATACCGGCATGGTGACGGATATCCCGGCGCTGGATCGGGTGGTGCGCGAACGGGTGGTCCAACGGTTCGATCACCGGAATTTGAATCAGGATCCTGACTTGGCGCATTCGGTGCCGACGGGCGAGACCCTGGCGCGGTTGATCTGGGATTTGTTGGTCAAAGCCATCCCCACCGGCCGGCTGGAACGGGTCGGGCTCGGTGAGACGCGAGAGACTTCGTATGAGTATACAGGATAAGCGGATACGAACGAAGGTCAGCGCTTGAGCAGATGGTCGTCGATGAGGGCCGCCAGTTCGTCCGCGTCCAGCTTGCCCTCCCGCGTCATCAGTAACTGTCCCTTTGAGAACAGGTGGGTGGTCGGGTAGGTCTCGAAGTGGTTCCGCTTCTTGATCTCGCGGCATCGCCCGGGGACATGCATCTTGGCTTTGCCGATGCGTACCTCGACAAAGCGCGCCGCTGTCTCTTCCAGGACCGGGTCATAAGCGTTGCAGGGCTCGCAGGAGGCGATGCCGTAGGCCACCACTGCCGCCGGAGCCTGCATGAACTCCTCGTAGTTTTCGTCGCTGACTTCTTCCAACGTGCCTTCCACGGCGCCCTCTTCGATCCGCCACTCTCCGGGACTGCATGTGTGCCGATTGCGCGGGATGGCCCTTGCCGGAACCGTCCCGCGCCACCGGATTACATGGGTGCGCCTTCTACTAGGACAGCTTCTTGAGCACGGCCAGGATCTCTTTGTCGTCCCTGGCGGTCTTGATCTCCTGCACCTTCACGTAAGCCACCTTGCCGCTCTTGTCTACGATCACCGTGGCGCGCTTCGAACAGTTGAGGGCCTCGAAATAGAGGCCGTAGGACTTGGAGACCGTGCGATGCATGTCCGCCAAGAGACGGTGCTTGAGCCCGAGGGAGTCGGCCCAAGCCTTGTGTGAAAAAAAGCTATCGGTGCTGATGCCGAAGATTTCCGCGTTGGAAGACTGGAAATTGGGCATATCATCGGTCAAACACTTGTTTTCACCCGTGCAGACCGGGCTCCAGTCCAGGGGATAGAACGCGAGCACGACGTTCTTCTTGCCTCTGAAATCGCTCAGCTTGGCGTCCTTCTGGTCCTGGTCCTTCAGGGTGAAATCCGGGGCGGTGTCCCCGGTCTTTATCTCAGGGGCGATATCGGTTGCCATGG
>SCVQ01000135.1 GCA_004296865.1 Nitrospirota bacterium | reverse complement strand
GGCGGAGTCCGTGTGGTATCGGGCGGCGTTGACGGGACGATGGTAAAGACGAATGCGGGGAGCCTGGGCGGAGATGACTCAATTGCCGACTGAGGGATCGGCAACCGATCCCGATCGAGACGCGAAGCTCATTACGGCTTCCGTGGGGGCCAGCATTCACGTGCATCTATGGGAAGACCGCACGCGAGGGGAGCAGTGGGTGCCGTCGTATGAGGCGGGATCGTTCGCGCTGGTGAACGACGACTTTCTCCGGACCGCCAGCAGCAACGCCGTCGATTCGGGGCGTCGGGCCTTCGAGTTCCGCACGCTCACGCCCGGGACGCATCGCTTGTTGTTCGAGAAGCGTATGGGATGGAAATTTACAGCTGAAGACCGCCGCGTCTTTCTTGTGCGGGTTGTCGATGGCGCCGGCCGCCTCGGCCGGAGCGGGGACGCGTGATGTCCGACATCGGATTTCTGAACGGCCGGTTCATGCCGCTCGAACAAGCCATGATCCCGGTGGAGGACCGCGGCTTCCAGTTTGGCGACGGGGTCTACGAGGTGCTCCGCACGTACCGCGGGGTCCCCTATCAATTGGAGGCGCACCTGGCTCGCCTGGAGCGGAGCGCCCAGGCGATCGGGCTGTCGATGCCCTATCGCGTACCGGAGTGGCGGGAGTTCGTAAAGGAGGGGATCCGGCTAGGCGGCCACGATGAGAGCAAGGTGTACATTCAGGTGACGCGCGGCGTCGCGCCCCGAGACCATGCCTTTCCGGCCGCAGCCAGTTCCACCGTGGTCATGACCATACGGGCTATGAAGCCGCTGTCCCAAGTCCTGCGTGAGACAGGGGTGGGAGTTATAATGATGGAGGATCTGCGCTGGGGACGGTGTGACATCAAGAGCGTGAACCTGCTGCCTAACGTGATGGCCAAGCAACGGGCTCAAGAGGCCGGCGCCTTCGAAGCCATCTTCGTTCGCGATGGACTGGTGACTGAGGGCGCAGTCAGCAATGTGATGGTGGTGCGGGGAGGGGTGCTGGCGACCGCGCCGGAAGGGGAGCGCATTCTGTCCGGCGTGACCCGATCAGTCGTGTTGGCCTTGGCGCGGCAGGAAGGCGTGACGGTGCAGGAGCAGGCGGTCAGCCTGGAAGAGTTGCGACGTGCAGACGAAGTGTTTTTGACCGGGACGACGGTAGAAATACTGGCGGTGGTCCGTCTGGGCGGCGCGCCGATCGGGACCGGTCGGCCCGGCGAGCTCACGGGGCTGCTCAGCGCCCGCTTTCGGGCTTCGCTGGGGTAACGGGTACCGGTCCGGTCTGCCTTCGTTCAGTCCCCCGCCCTCTTGCGTTGGCTGTTGCAAAATGGTAACGTACTAAGACTGTAAGTGGGCCTGGGCCCACTTTTTTGTTTGGGTTGGTGACGAACGTGACAAAGCCGCTCTGGCCGGAGCAGCCCAAAGGCTCTGGGGGATCGGATTCCAGGCAGGTTGCTGAACGTGTTCGGGCTATCGCGGCTCCGATCGCCCGTGCGCTTGCACTGGAACTGGTTGATGTGGAGTGCGCGGGGCAAGGATCTCGCACAGTGCTGCGGGTCTTTATCGACAAGCCGGGCGGCGTGAGCGTGAGCGATTGCGAACAGGTGCATCTGTCGCTTGGCCACGCCCTTGATGTGGAGGATCCCATCCGGCATGCGTATACGCTGGAGGTGTCCTCGCCGGGCTTGGACCGGCCGTTCAAGCGGCGCGAGGATTATCAGCGCTTCCTTGAAAAGCCGGTGCGCCTGAAGCTCAAGCAGCCCATCGATGGGCAATGGCGCATGATAGGCCGGTTGCTGGAGATCGACGATCAAGGGATCACGCTGGCCTTGTCGCCGACGAATGCGCGGCAGGTTGCCCAATCAGGCACGGGGCCGACCGCCAGGATCGCTTGGGAGGCGATTGCCGAAGCGAAGCCGGAGGTCGAGTTTTAGACAGAGCATTTGGAATCGGCACGAACGGACGGGAATACCGACGGGAACGAGGAATGGGCTTATGAACCGAGAACTGATTGCGGTGATCGACCAGATTGGACGCGAAAAAGGCATCGACAAGGCCAGGGTCCTTGGCGCGGTCGAGGCCGCGCTGCAAACGGCCGCTAAGAAACGATTCGGCCAGGGCGAAAATATCCAGGTACAGGTCGATCCGAAAACGGGCGAGATCTCCGTGGTGTCGCTCAAGACGATCGTGGATACCGTGACGAATCCCAAAGCCGAGCTGTCGCTTCAGGAAGCCCGCCGCGTCGATAGCGAAGCCGAAGTCGGGGATGAGATCGGCACCGTGATCGAGATGGACGAGCTGGGGCGGATCGCGGCCCAGGCCGCGAAGCAGGTGATCTGTCAAAAGGTCCGGGAAGCCGAATGGGAGGCGGTCCAGCGCGAGTACTCCACGCGCCAGGGCGATTTGATCAATGGCATCATCCTGGGGCAGGAGCGACGCAACTACCTGGTTGACCTGGGGAAGACCGAAGCGGTCCTGCCGGTGCAGGAACAGATCCCTCGCGAATCCTATCGTCGGGGGGACCGGATCAAGGCGCTCCTCCTGGAGGTGCGCCGTACCCCCAAGGATGTCCAGGTAATCCTCTCGCGCACCCATCCGCAGTTCGTGTCGAAGCTGTTTGAGCTGGAAGTGCCGGAAGTCACCGAAAAAATCATCGAGATTAAAGGCATCGTCCGGGAGCCCGGCGACCGGACCAAGATCGCGGTGTCGTCCCGTGATAAAGCCGTGGACCCGGTCGGGGCCTGCGTGGGGATCAAAGGCTCGCGCGTGCAGGCGGTCGTCCGGGAGTTGCGCGGCGAGAAGATCGACATCATTGCCTGGACGTCCGATCCGCGGGTGTTCATCGCGGAGGCGTTGAACCCGGCGTCGATTGAAAAAGTGGGCGTCGATGATGAAAAGAAATCGGCCCTGGTGGTGGTGGCGGACTCGCAGCTCTCGCTCGCGATCGGGAAAAACGGCCAGAACGTACGCCTCGCCGCCAAGCTGACCGGGTGGAAGATCGACATTATCAGCGCGACGGAATACGAGAAGGAAAAGGCTGAGCGCGACAAGGAGATCAAAGCGGCGCTGGCCGAGGAGACCGAGGCCCAGCGGGAAGAGGATGCGGCCAAGGCGCAACGTCAGGCCGCCGCCGCTCTGGAAGCGTCAGGCGGTGCCGCCGGAGAGGGTGCGGCATAACCTTCCTCCAACACCTGCATGGCAGGCGGATGTGCCGACCAGAGGGCGATAAGCGACGAGGGTGAGGCAGAATTTCGCATGAGAGTTTACGAATTAGCCAAGCAGCTTGGGATGGAAAATCGGGATCTGATCCCCGAGTTGAAGCGCCTGGGCATCGCTGTGGCATCGCACAGCAGTGCGTTGGACGAGGAAGCCGTTCAGAAGGCGCTGCACAAGCTGATGCCGAAAGCCAAGACGGAATCTGGCGCGGTTGCCACGCACGAAGGCAAGAATGCTCCCGGTGTCCGTAAGGGGGCGGCGCATGGCCGTGAGGCCAAGCCTGCGGCGTCGGAACCTGGCCGGGAAGCTGTCCGAGGGGCTGCGAAGACCACGCAGAAGTCGGCTTCGGTTGCGACCGAGGAGCCGGCGAAACTTGAGAAAAAGCGAGTTCTTTTCAAGCGCAAGAAGACGGAGGATGAAATCGAAGCGGAGGAGGCGGCCGGGCTACCCCCCGACCACCTGCATCCTTCCGGGGCTCCCTCGCCGGAAATTTCCACGACTCAGCCCATCGCGCATGAGGCGCCCAGCGTTGCGGGACTTCACGAAGAGGCGACGGGTGGAATCTCCACCGTGCCTCCCGTTGCCGAGCCTGAGGGGCTGCCGGGCGACGCGATGTCGGCGGTGACAGCCCCTCCGGTGGTTCCGCCATTGCCGTCAGGCGGCAAGCCCCTTGCTCCCGCGCCGGCCATAGCGGCTGATGAACTCCGCGTTGAGAAAAAGAAGGGCGCTTCCCTCCAGCCCCTTGCGGCTGAGGCGGGGCTGCGAGAGAAGCTCAAAAAAGTCAAAAAAACAGTGCGCGTGCGGGATGACGAAGCGCTCAAGTTCAGGGAAGATGCGGCCCGCTGGCAGGACTTGCGGGCAATCCCGGTGCATCGGCGAGATGATCGCACGCGCCACCTTCAGCCGTCCCAGGTGACGGAGGTCACGAAGCCCCGCAAGAAAGTCATCAAGCTCGTTCCCGGCGTCACCGTGAAGGAATTCGCCGAGCTGGTCGGTCAGCGATCCGCCGACGTGATCAGGAAATTGATGGAGATGGGCCAGATGCTCACCCTCAACCAGGCGATGAATCTGGATGTGGCCCTCTTGATTGCGGAGGGGCTGGGGTTGAAGGCCGAGATCTCGGCTGAAAAAGAGGGCGAAGAGTTGCTGGCGGAAGCCGTCGAATGGACTGAAACGGAGCAGTTGGAGCCGAGGCCGCCGGTGGTCACCATCATGGGCCACGTGGACCACGGGAAGACGTCCTTGCTGGATGCGATTCGGCAAACCAAAGTCACGGAGCAGGAAGCGGGCGGGATCACGCAGCACATCGGCGCCTACACCGTCACCGTCAACGGCAAACGGGTGACGTTCCTGGACACGCCGGGCCATGAGGCCTTCACGGCGATGCGGGCGCGGGGCGCGAAGATCACCGACCTCGTCATCCTCGTCGTGGCGGCCGACGACGGGGTGATGCCGCAGACCATCGAAGCGATTCACCACGCACAGGCGGCCAATGTCTCCATCATCGTCGCCATCAACAAGATCGACAAGCCCGGGGCGAATGCCGAGCGGATCAAGAACGCCTTGGCGGAGTACAACCTGATTTCCGAGGCCTGGGGCGGGCAGACGATCTTCGTCGAAGTGTCGGCCAAGCAGAAGCTGGGCATCGAGGCGCTGCTGGAGATGATCCTGCTCCAGGCGGAAGTGCTGGAGCTGAAGGCGAATCCCCACCGTCCGGCCAAGGGGACCGTGGTGGAGGCCAAACTGGACCGGGGCCGCGGCCCGGTTGCGACCGTGCTGGTGCAAAGCGGAACCCTCCGCGTCGGCGATGCCTTTGTGGTGGGCACGTTCAGCGGGCGCGTGCGGGCGTTGGTCGCGGACACGGGAGCGAAAGTGACCGAGGCGGGGCCTGCGGTGCCTGTCGAAGTCATCGGACTTCCCGGGGTCCCTGCCGCGGGCGACGCCTTCGTGGTCGTGCAGGATGAGCGCGTGGCGCGTGAGATCGCGGAAGACCGCGCGCACAAGCAACGGATTGCCTCCCTGGCCGCGGGATCGACGCGGGTGACGTTGGACGACCTCTACGCGCGTATTAAAGAAGGCGATGTCAAAGAACTCGCGGTCGTCATCAAGTCCGACGTACAAGGGTCGGCTGAAGCGGTGTCCGAGGCGATCGAGAAGTTGTCCACCCCCGCCGTGAAGGTCCGGGTCATTCATGGCGGCGTCGGCGGGATCACCGAAACCGATGTGCTCTTGGCCGCAGCCTCGCGGGCCATCGTCATCGGGTTCAACATCCGTCCGGAGCCGAAGGCTGCGGCGTTGGCCGAGCGCGAGGGCGTGGATATCCGACTCTACACCATCATCTACGATGCGATTGCCGACATCAAAGCCGCGATGGAAGGTCTCTTGGAGCCGACGCTGAAGGAGCGGGTGCTGGGCCGGGCGGAGGTGCGTCAGGTCTTTACGATTCCGAAGGCCGGCACGATTGCCGGGTGCTACGTCATCGAGGGGACGATCTCCAGAACCAGCGCCGGCGTCCGTGTCGTCCGAGATCATGTCACCGTCTATGAAGGCAAGTTGGGGTCACTCCGCCGGTTCAAGGACGACGTGCGCGAGGTCCAGCAGGGATACGAGTGCGGGATCGGCGTGGAGAACTTCGCCGATCTGAAGGAAGGCGATATCCTTGAAGTGTACGTGCAGGACAAGGTGGCGGCCAAGCTTTGATCCGGCTCCCTGACCCGACTTCCGTGGCTGTTCCAGCCCCAGCGCCGCAGGTATGATCGTAGGACTGTGCACGGTTGAACTGTACATTCCGGATGGCCACTCTCTCAAGGCAAAGCGACAGGTGCTCTTGAGTCTCAAGGACCGTCTGCGCGATAAGTTCAACGTGTCGGTTGCCGAGGTCGGTGAGCAGGATTTCTGGCAAAAAGCGGTGCTTGGCATCGCGTGCGTGGCCAATGACGGGGCCTTCGTGAATCAAGTGTTGGACCAGGCGGTCAACCTGATTCGGTCCGTGCCGGCGGTCGAGGTGGTGCAATGTCGCATCGAGATGTTGTAGCCGGGCGCGTGAGACGGCCATGATGAAGACAGCGTATAAACGGGCGACCCGCGTTGCCGACCAGATCCGCATGGAGGTGGCCGACATCATCATGCGCAAGATCAAGGATCCCCGGTTGGGGTTCGTGACGGTCACGGACGTGGAATTGACCAGCGACCTGCGGCTGGCGCGGGTGTTCGTGACGACGCTGCAAGGCGGCCAGGCGGAGGCCGACACCCTCGCGGGGCTCCGCAACGCGACCGGCTTCATCCGGGCTGAACTCGGCCGACGATTACGCTTGCGGTATACGCCGGAATTGATCTTTCAGAAGGATATCAGCGGCCCTCGTGGGGACCGTCTCTTGACCATCCTCGACGGGCTGGGCATGCAGGATCAAGCCGGGCCTGCAGAGGGCGAGCCGGCAGCCGGAGAAGGCGCCGGCCGGGATCGAAAACCAATCGAGGACTGAGGTCTTCCGGGAAGGATTATCCGTGGCAAGCGGACACGCGGCGATATCGGTCGAGACCAGAGGAGCGGTGGACTCCGTTCTGGGCGACGGCATCCTCAACGTGAGGAAGGAAGTCGGCTGGACATCGCACGATGTGGTGGCCAAACTGCGGGGCCTTTTCAGAGGACAGAAAATCGGCCATGCCGGCACGCTTGATCCGGCGGCGACCGGTGTCCTGCCGGTCCTGCTGGGACGGGGGACGCGCATCGCCGAGTATTTGCTGGATTGGGACAAGGCCTACGACGCGGTCTTGCGTCTGGGGAAAACGACCGACACGCAGGACGCCACGGGCGTGGTCTTGGCGACGCGTTCCACAGAGGGACTGACGGAGGAGGCGATCCGCTCCGCCATCGTGCAGTTTCAAGGACGGGGTACGCAGCTGCCCCCGATGTACTCGGCGGTCAAGGTCGGGGGCGTGCCGTTGTACAAGGCGGCCCGGGCCGGGCGAACGGTTGAGCGGGAGCGGCGCGAGGTCATGGTGTATGAGATCGCGGTCCTGGGCATCGCGGGCTGCGACGTCTCGCTTCATGTCCGGTGTGCCAAGGGCACGTATGTCAGAACGCTGTGTGCGGATATCGGGGACGCGTTGGGCGTGGGAGGACATCTCTTGTCTTTGGAGCGGAGCCGGGTGGGGCCTCTGACCATCCAGCGCGCGCTCACGATCGAAGACATCCGGTCCAAGCTCCTGCTCGGTCGGCTGGCGGAGGACCTGATCTCGCTGGACCAAGCGCTGGAGCACGTGCCGGCGCTGGCGGTAGATGAGGCGACAGCGGCCCGTGTCCTGCATGGCGTGCCGGTTCCATCCGGGGCGGCCACGTGGGCGACCGGCGGTCGCGTCGAGGGGATGGCGGGGCAACCGGTGCGGGTGAAAGATCGGGCCGGGCGGCTCCTGGCACTGGGGCGGATGCCTGCGGGGGGGGCGGAGCAGGCCGTGGCGATTCTAAAAGTGTTGGCGGATGCGTAGCGGCGAGGGACAGTCGCAAGAACGTGGAAGGAGGAGAGGACGATGGCGTTGGTGAAAGAAGCGAAGACCGAATTGATTCAGCAGCACCGGCGGAATGAGGCCGATACCGGTTCTCCCGAGGTGCAGATCGCGATTTTGACGAATCGCATTACGTACCTGACGGAGCACTTCAAACTGCACAAGAAGGACCACCACAGCCGGAGGGGCTTGCTGCAATTAGTTGGCCGCCGTCGCCGGTTGTTGGATTACCTGCGCGGGATCGACGATGCCCGGTACCGCGCCATTGTGGAGCGGATGGGAATCCGCAAGTAACGTACGACCCACACTCCCGCGCATGGGGCGCGGGAGTGACAGTGGCCTGTTGCCACAGGTGAACACGGATATGGGCTGGAGGCCGAGGATCGCATCGCGCGGACCAGCCTATTTCTGTGGACATCTGTGGGACAGCGAGAAGAGGAGACTGTAGCATTATGGTGCATATTGTTGAAATGGACCTGGCCGGTCGGCGGCTGAAACTGGAGACCGGTCGCGTGGCCAAGCAGGCCAGCGGGTCGGTCTTGGCTTCTTATGGGGACACGGTGGTGCTGGCCACGGCGGTGGCTTCCCAGAACGTCAAGCCGGGAATCGATTTTCTTCCTCTGACCGTGGACTATCAAGAGAAGGCCTATGCGGCCGGCAAGATTCCCGGCGGGTACTTCAAGCGCGAAGGCCGGCCGTCGGAGAAAGAAGTTCTCACCAGTCGGCTGATCGACCGTCCCATGCGGCCGTTATTTCCCGAGGGCTACTACTACGAGACCCAGGTGATTGCGTCGGTCCTGTCGGCGGATCAGACCGGGTCATCGGATGTGATCGGGATCATCGCCGCCTCGGCGGCCCTGACCCTCTCGGATGTCCCATTCGACGGGCCGGTGGCCGGGGTCAAGATCGGCCGCGTGAACGGACAGTTCGTGGTCAACCCGCCCATCGAGGTGCTTGAGACGAGCGACCTGCAACTGGTGGTGGCCGGGACGGCCGATGCGGTGATGATGGTGGAGGGCGGCGCCAACGAGTTGCCGGAATCGGCCATGATCGAGGCGATCGAACTGGCCCATGCCGAGATCAAGAAGATCGTGGCCAAGATCCTGGAGCTGAAGGCGAAGGCGGGGAAACCGAAGCGGACCGTCCAGGCCGAGCACATCGAGCCCGCGTTGACCGAGGAAGTCCGCCGGCTGGTGGCCCAACCCATCCGGGATGCCATCCTGATTCCCAATAAAACAGCCCGGCAGGAGAAGCTGAATCAGGTTCTGAGCGAGACGGTGGAGAAGCTGAAGACGGATGACCCCAACCGGAGCCGGCAGGTCAAGCTGGTGTTTCACTCGTTGGAATATACCGAGGTCCGGAACATGATCCTGGAGCGTGGCACGCGGGCGGACGGCCGCGGACCGGCCGACATCCGGACCGTCACGTGCGAGGTGGGGGTGCTGCCGCGCACGCACGGTTCGGCGCTCTTCACGCGGGGAGAAACGCAGAGCCTGGCGGTGGTGACGCTGGGGACGAGGGAGGACGAGCAGCGCATCGATGCCTTGGAAGGGGAGTATTTTCGGACCTTCATGCTGCATTACAACTTTCCGCCGTTCAGCGTCGGGGAAGCCCGTCCCCTCCGTTCCCCGGGACGACGGGAAGTGGGACATGGGGCCTTGGCGGAGCGAGCGCTGAAGCCGGTCATTCCGAGCAAGGAGAATTTTCCGTACACGCTGCGTCTGGTGTCCGACATTCTGGAGTCGAACGGCTCGTCCTCGATGGCCACGGTCTGCGGCAGCACGCTGGCCATGATGGATGCCGGAGTCCCGATCAAAGAGCCGGTCGCGGGGATCGCGATGGGCTTGATCAAGGAAGGGGATCGCGTGATGATCCTCTCCGACATCCTGGGCCTGGAAGACCACCTTGGCGACATGGATTTCAAGGTCACGGGGACCAAGCGCGGCGTCACGGCGCTGCAAATGGACATCAAGATCGCCGGCATCACGCCCGCGCTGATGCGCCAGGCGCTGGACCAGGCGCTGAAGGGCCGTCTCTATATTCTGGATCGGATGGCGACCGCGCTGACAGCGCCGCGGCCGAATCTGTCTCCGTTCGCACCGCGCATTTTCACGTTGAAGATCAAACAGGACAAGATCCGCGATGTGATCGGGCCGGGCGGCAAGATGATCCGCAGCATCATCGCCGACTGCGGCGTGAAGATCAACGTGGAGGACACGGGCGATATTTCCATCGCGGCGACGGATGAGGCTTCCGCCAAGAAGGCGATCGAGAGGATCAACAGCCTGACGGAGGAAGTCGATGTTGGCAGAATCTATCTGGGCACCGTCCGCAAGATCATGGACTTTGGCGCCTTTGTGGAGATCCTGCCCGGCACGGACGGGCTGGTGCACATCTCTCAGCTCGCGCATCATCGGGTGAAGGCCGTCTCCGACGAAGTGGCCGAAGGCGACCAGATCATGGTGAAGGTGATGGAGATCGACAAACAGGGCAAGATCCGCCTCAGCCGCAAAGAGGCGATGGCGCCTCCGACGGATACCAAGGCGCCGGCCGCGGACTAGAGGGTACCGCTGCGTGTATCGCAAGCTGATCTTGAAGAACGGCCTGCGGGTCGTGACCGAGCGGATTCCGACCTTGAAGTCGGTAACGGTCGGCGTCTGGGTGAACGTCGGCTCCCGCGATGAAGGTCTGGGAGAAGAAGGCTTTTCCCACTTCATCGAACACATGTTCTTCAAGGGCACCAAGGCCCGATCCGCCACCCAGATTTCGCGCGAGATCGACGCCTTGGGCGGCGAGCTGAACGCTTTCACCGGCCGCGAGACGACCACCTTCTACGTGAAGGTGCTGGATCAGCATGTACAGCCGGCGCTGGCGCTGCTCTCAGATCTCCTGCATCACTCGCGATTCGATGCCAAGGAAGTGGAGAAGGAAAAGCAGGTGGTGCGGGAAGAAATCCGGATGGTGCAGGATGATCCGGAAGATCTCGTTCAGGACCTGCACCATGCCAAGATGCTGAAGCGCCATCCGCTGGGGCGTCCGATCCTCGGCAAGGCAGCCACGATTCAGGGATTGCGCCGCGCGGATCTTCTCCGCTACGTCAACACCCACTACCATCCGCAGGAAACAGTGATCGCGGTGGCCGGCAACTTCGATCTGGCTCCGTTATCCTCCTGGCTGGAAACGTTCTTCGGCTCCGCGCAAGGCTCGGACCGGCCGCGGTTGAACCGCTGGCCGGCGGCAGTGAGCGGAGGGGTGGTCGTGCGACGGAAGCCGCTCGAGCAGGCGCATTTGTCCATGGGACTGAAAGGGATCGCGCTCGGCCATAAGGACCGCTATGCGGCGCATGCGTTGAACGCCGTCTTGGGCGGAAGCGTCAGCTCGCGCCTGTTCCAGGAAATCAGGGAGAAACGCGGGCTCGCCTACTCCATTTATTCCTACCTCTCGTCATTCTCAGATGGCGGGACCTTGACGGTCTACGCCGCCACGAGGCCGCGCGAGGCGGCGCGGGTGGTGGACCTGATCTGCAAAGAAATACGGCGTCTTCGCATCTCCGGCATGGACGGCCAGGAACTCGAACGGGCTAAGAATCAGATGAAGGGGAGCCTCATGCTGAGCTTGGAAAGTTCGCACAGTCGCATGAGCAAGCTGGCGAAGGATGAGCTGTACCAAGGGCGGCACCAGTCGCTCCAGGAGATGCTGGCCGAGATCGACCGGGTGTCTAGCGAACAAGTTCTTCGGCTCAGCCATGAGATCCTTGATTTGAACTATCTGTCGGTCGCAGCGCTTGGACCGGTTTCGCCTACCGCTTTACAGTCATCCCTAAATTAACTCGTCTCTCGTCGAAGTCGTAACGCATTGGCAATTAATGCGTTTTTTATGCATTGCTTGCCAATGATTGCGCCAAATATTTCCTTGACAACGTATGGAGGTTTGAGTACGATTGGACCCTATTCGATCTCATTACTAGTCTATCAATGGCTGAACAAAGATCATGGCGGAAGAAGAGGAAAGGGGGTGGCACGGAGCTTCTTCGGTGTAGGAATTCTGCCTCTTCTTTTTCTTTTTGTTTTTTTGTGGGCACGCTGATACACGGGTCTTGATTCTCATGAAGGAGGTACAAGGCATGAAGAGGGGCGTAGTCATAGCAATCGTGGCAGTCTTTTTTGTCGCCGGTTTGTTGACGGCCGGGTTTGTGGCGGCAGCCGATGCGCCGGCCGGCCCGCCGCTGATGAAGGGCGAGGTTCTGAAGACCCTGAAGGGTCGCGTCTGGTCGCAATGGGCGGACAATCCTGATCGGGAACTCCTGTTCGGGATTCAATACTGGAACACCGGCGATCCAGCTTCAGGCAATCCGAGCGGACGGGCGTCGTCCGACCTGGATGTGCGGCCTCCTGACCCTCTGTTCACCTGTTGCGCCTGGGGCTTTACCGGTGGCACCGATCGGAACAATCCCTATGCCGGCTGGTACCATGCTGCAACGACCGTGCGCCTTCAGGTGAAGGACAAGGCGCTCATGGATCAGATCATCAAGGCCTCCCAGGAACTGGTGGCCCTCGAAGTGACGCTGGATGGCCGGACGATCACCGGGTTCAAGGTGCTGGCGAAGGACTAGTTCCCCCGGACCGGTTCGCCCGTAGATTACGAAGGTTATGATCGGCATTTTTAACGGATGGCGTGGCAAGGAGGGATTTAATGATGAGCTTTCATAAGAAAGGCTGGGCCTTCATGGTCGCCGTGGTTCTGGTCGTGGGTGTGACCTCGACCGCGCTGGCCATTGAGGCGTTCCAGGAGCGGTTTGAATGGGGCGACATGAGCAAGCCGACCACGTTGCAGGGGCGGGTCATCATCCTCGACCCCTACGATGAGGCGGTCTGGATCAACATCGCGGTCTTCGGCGGCAATGCCGAGAGCGGGTTGTTCTGGCAGAAGATCCACCCCGGCAAGAACGTCAAGTTCTATGCTGCGAACAAGGAAGTCTGGAGCCAATTGAAGTCGATGGCCCGTCCTCATGCGGGGCCTGCCGCGGCGAAGGAAGTGCCGCCGGCGTCGGCCACGACCCTGGTCGAGTTCGTTGCTCAGGAAGTGGAGCAGAACCACCGGGTGATTTCCTCCGTCAAGAAGCTGGCCGACAATGCCGGCGAGATGGGCAGGCCGCGCGGCATCCGCGCGTTGAAGGAAGCGGCTTGTGCCAGCAAGCACGAGTTTGAAGCGGAGTGCTACAAGGCCAAGCAGGCGCTCAATACCTCGCCGAAGGGAGCGGACACGGTCGTCATGCAGTATGACGTCATGATCCCCGGCGGGAAACATATGGCCGGCGGCTTGATCCCCTGGACCGCGCAGTACAACGAGGGCGGTCACGGCCACTGATCGCTGACTATGGTGTAAGAAAAGGGCGGCGTGCCGGTTGGCACGCCGCCCTTTTTATTTCTGCGAGTCCTCGCCAATCCGGCGCTGCAGATCGGCCAGCTTGTTTAGGGCTTCCAGCGGGGTCATCGTAAAGAGGTCCATCTGGCGCACCTCTTCGATGATGGGATGCGGGGACGGCAAGGAAGGGTCAGGGGGAGGCGTGAGGGGGGAGGCGTGAGGGGTGGTGAAAAGGTCAGACTGAGAGGGCTGAGCGGAGGAACGTTCCAACTGGGCCAGCACTTCCCCCGCCCGGCCGATCACCGTCTTGGGGAGGCCGGCCAGCCTGGCCACGTGAATGCCGTAGCTCCGATCCGCTCCGCCTTCGACGATCTTTCGCAGAAATAACACCTCTTCATTCCGTTCCTTCACGGACACCGAATAGTTTTTAATTCCCTCGCGTTGCCCGGCCAGCTCCGTCAATTCGTGGTAGTGGGTGGCAAAGAGCGTGCGGGCTCCCAGACGGCTCCGGTCCTGAATATATTCCGATACCGCCCAGGCGATGCTCAGCCCGTCGTAGGTGCTGGTCCCGCGTCCGATCTCGTCAAGCAGGATCAAGCTGCGCTGGGTGGCGCAGTTGAGTATCTGGGCCGTCTCGGTCATTTCCACCATGAAGGTGCTCTGGCCGGCCGAGAGGTTGTCGGATGCGCCGACCCTTGTAAAAATGCGGTCCACGAGACCGATGCCGGCCGTTCTGGCCGGAACGAAACTACCCATTTGGGCCATCAACACGATCAGGGCCACCTGTCTGAGATAGGTGCTCTTGCCGGCCATGTTCGGGCCGGTGATGATCAGGAGGCGGCTGCCTTCGAGGTCCACCACGGTATCGTTTGGAATAAACCCGCTTGCTAGGTCGAGCCGTTCCACCACCGGATGCCGCCCCTCGCTGATTCGGATGGTGCCGCCGTCATCCACCGAGGGACGGACGTAGCGGTTCGTGGTCGCCACTTCAGCCAGAGCGGCGAGGACATCGAGGAGGGCGATGGTCTTCCCCATGGCTTGGAGCCTGGCGGTCTCTTGCGCGAGCTGAGAGCGGATCTGCTCAAAGAGTTCCTGCTCGAGCGAGTTGAGTTGGGTCTCGGCGCCGGTCACCCGGTCTTCCAGTTCTTTCAACTCGGGCGTGATGAAGCGCTCGGCGTTTGCGAGGGTCTGCTTCCGGCGGTAGTGGTCGGGAATGCGCGAGAGGTTCGCCTTGGTCACCTCGATGTAATAACCGAAGACCTGATTGAATCGGACCTTCAGCGATTCAATCCCGGTACGTTCCCGTTCCTGCGCCTCAAGCTGCGTGATCCAGCCCTTCCCCTCCCGGCAGGTTTTCCGTAACTCGTCCAGATGCGCCTGGTAGCCGTTTTGGATGATGCCGCCGTCCCGGATCGAGACCGGGGCGTCCGGGAGGATGGCACGTTCGATCATCTCATGGACGTCGGACAGGTCGTCCCAGGATCGGGCTAGGTCCTGAAGCAGCGAGGCATGGAGGGGGGACAGGAGGACCCGGATGGCGGGAAGTGCCGCCACCGACTGTTTGAGTCCCAACAAGTCGCGCGGGTGGGCGACGCCCAGCGAAATGCGGCTGCTCAGCCGCGCGATATCTTGGACCGTTTTCAGCGCGGCCCTGATGCCGGTGCGGGCGCGCAAGTTCTCGGCCAGTTCCGCGACCGCGTCAAGGCGGGCGTGAATGGGGGCGCTCGTCACCAGCGGGCGGAGGACCCACTCGCGCAGCAGACGGCTGCCCATGACCGAAACGGTCCGGTCAAGGACCGAGAGGAGGGTGGTCTTGGTGCGCTCGTGGCGGTCGTCAGCCAAGGGTCTGACCAGTTCGAGATTGCGGACGGTCGCGGCGTCCAGATGCATTTCCCCGCCAGTCCGCCGGATCTGCAGGCCGCGCAAATGGGCCAGGCTGGCCGCCGGCTGTGTCTCACGGAGGTAACGCAGGATGGCGCCGGCTGCCTGGAGGCTCAGGGATAAGTCCTGACAGCCGAAGCTCTCCAAAGAGCTGACGCCGAAATGTTCCCGCAACGTCCGCTCGGCGGACGGGAGGTTGAAGCCGGACGCATCCTGTGCGCAGAGGCTCACGCTCTTCGCCTGGGCGAGATGATCGAGGAGGGGCTTCGGAAAATTCAGCGGGTAGAGCAACTCGCGAGGCTCCAGCCGGGAGAGTTCGTCCTGCAGGTCGGTCCGAGCCCGACTCCCGTGAAACTCCATGACCCAGAAGTCTCCGGTGGAGAGATCAAGAGAAGCCAGTCCGAGGGCCGGGGCCCGATCGTCGTGCTGCGCAGAACCGGCGTCAGGCGAGGCCGCAGCGACCGCGGCCAGAAAATTCGATTCCGTCGGCGGCAATAGCTCCGTGTCGATCAACGTGCCGGGGGTATAGAGGCGGACGACTTCCCGCCGGACCAGGCCCTTCGCCAGCTTCGGGTCTTCCACTTGGTCGCACAGGGCCACCGTCCGGCCGGCCTTGAGGAGCTTGGCGATGTACCCGGTCGCCGCGTGATGGGGGATGCCGCAGAGGGGAACCGGATCTGCGCGGGACTTGTCTCGCGAGGTCAAGGTGATGGACAGGAGCCGGGAGGCCTCTTCCGCGTCCTCATAGAACATTTCATAGAAGTCGCCCACCCTGAAAAACAAGATGGCTTCCCGATGCGCGCTCTTGATCTCCCGATACTGGCGCATCAGGGGGGTGAGGTCCCCATCATTCATCGGACAGCCCCTCGGGACGGTTCTGTTGCCCGCTTGCGTGGCGGGGCGGCTTTTCGAGCGCCTTACGCAACTGCTCCAAATCGGCCTCCGCCTCCTGCAAGGCTTTTGTTTTTCTCCTGAGTTCCAGCCGCCCCCGAACCCAGGCGGGGAATAGCAGGATGGAGGCGACGAGAATGCCGACGGCGAAGGCGCTGAGGACCGGCCTCCACAACTCAGTGGACGCTTCACGCAGGCCGAAAAAATAGCGAAGCGTGACTTCTTGCTCCTGGTTTTGGAGAAAGAAGGTGAGCGACAGGAGCAAGAGGATGGCAACCAAGATCCATCGGATCATAGGCGTGGCTTAGACCTCCGTGTGGTGGTGCGTGTGCGGCCGTGCCGAGAGGCTTGTCCCGCCTGTGTGCGTGTGCCTGCCGCGGGTTGGGCACGGGTTGGTGGACGATGTGCGAGGACCACGCGGAATCGCGCGCGAAGCTTGTGGTAGGTTGCCCGGAGGTGCTCGGGGATCACCCGGGTTTCTGCAAACAGCGGCATGAAATTCGTGTCCCCGTTCCAGCGAGGCACGATGTGCAGGTGCACGTGGGCTTCGATCCCGGCCCCGCTGACCCGTCCCAGGTTGATGCCGAGGTTAAACCCTTCCGGTCCGATCTCGGCCCGCAGGACCCGGAGGGAGAGATTGGTCAATGTGATGAGTTCGAGTGCGCCTTCGGGGGGCAGGGACTCCAGGCTGCTGACGTGTGCGTAGGGTGCCACCATGAGGTGGCCGCTGTTGTAGGGGAAGAGGTTCATGATGACGAAGCCGTGCGTTCCTCGGTGCAAGACGAGGTTGGTCGCATCACGCCGCCCCCGAATTTTCGTGCAAAAGATGCACCGGGTGGCTTTGCGGGTGGTTTGGACATACGCCATGCGCCAGGGCGCCCAGAGGACGTTCATTGCGTGCGGCGCTCCTTGCCTTTGCCATGGCGGGCTTTGCTCCGGGCCTTGCCTTCCCGCATGGCGTGGATCAACAGGCGGTGCGAGGAAGGGCCTGTCGCCTTCAGAACGACCGATCGGGCAGTGTTGCTTCGGTGGTGGAGGTGGATTTCCAGACGATCCGTCGGCAGGTCGGCGCCGGCCTTGTCGGCCCATTCGATGGCGACAACATGATGTTCGTCGAGATAGTCCGACAGGCCGAGGTCATGCAGGTCTGCGACGGAGTCGAGCCGGTACAAGTCCGCGTGTGCGAGAGGCAGCCGGCCGCGGTATTCCTGGATCAGGACGAACGTCGGGCTGCTCACGCTGCGGGGTGCTGCGCCGAGCCCGACGGCAAGACCGCGCACCAGCGTGGTTTTCCCGGCTCCCAAGTTTCCGAAGAGGGCGAGGACTTCGCCGCCGCGCAACGCGTGCCCGATGATTTCTCCAAGCCGTTCGGTCTCCGTTGCCGAGCGCAAGCGCTGTGCCCATTCGACGGATTTCCCAGCCAGGGATGCAGTTCCCCCCGGTCGGGTCGTTTCCGCTACCGCCGGGATGACAGCCCGTCGAGACCGAGACAGGCGCGGTGCTCCGCGGTCTGTGGACGGTTGAACAAGAGGCCGTGGCTTGTCATGACGCACAGGCATTGAGTGCTCCCTAGACGGCTGTTGGGGATGCGACCGTCTGGCTGATGGCAAAGGGAATTCGCTCGATCAAGTCCCCGGCGGTCATGCCAACTGGGCCGAGCGAGGCTGCGGCCAGGTCGCCGGCCAGGCCGTGCAAATACGTGCCGACACAGGCGGCGTCCCATGGGGGCAGTTTCTGCGCCAGCAAGCCGACGATGATCCCGGTCAGGGCATCGCCGGTTCCAGCTGTGGCCATGCCGGGGTTGCCGGTCGGGCAGATCGTCACGCGTCCGTCCGGATGCGCAACAACGGTCCGGGCTCCCTTCAGCACCAGCATGACCCCACGTCGCTTGGCAAAGCGCGTTGCGGCGCCGATCCGATCCTCATTGATCGATTGAGGGGTGGCGTCTTC
The DNA here is from genome assembly GCA_004296865.1 of Nitrospirota bacterium. Lineage (GTDB taxonomy): Bacteria > Nitrospirota > Nitrospiria > Nitrospirales > Nitrospiraceae > SCVQ01. The sequence goes on along the minus strand of SCVQ01000135.1, from coordinate 1,162 downwards.
CTCCAGCCGCGCCATCTCGCCGGGGTGGGGCGTCAGGATCGGCTGGGTTTTGCACTCGGCAAGCAGCGCAGTACGGCCGGCCAGGGCGTTGAGGGCATCGGCGTCCAGAACGGATGGCTTCTCCAGCCGCGGAATCAGCGTCTGGAGCAAGTCCACGGTCTCCGGGTGGGTCGTCAGGCCTGGGCCGATCGCGACGGCGCTTCGAGCATTGATGAATGCCAGGAGACGATCCAGTCCGGACCGTGCCAGGGTTCTGGCTTTCGTTTCAGGCATCGGGGCGGTCATCGCTTCCAGCAGTTTGGCTTCGAGCGTGTCGTTGACGCTTGATGGGGTGGCGACCGTCACCAAGCCGGCTCCGATCCGAAGGGCGGCTCGGGCCGCCAGCGCAGCCGCACCGGTCTTGCCTACGGATCCGGCAATGATGCCGGCATGACCGTAGGTGCCCTTGTGCGATGAAGGGGCGCGGCGTGGAATCAGGCGATGGACGTCCTCGAGGGTCATCAGTGCGATCTGGCTGGGGACTTCGTCCACGAAGGAACGCGGGATGCCGATGTCGACAATCCGAATAGCCCCCGCATGGTCGATGCCGGGACCGACATAGAGGCCCAGCTTAGGCAGTGCGAAGGTGACGGTGAGCGCTGCCTTCACCGCCGTCCCCATGACGGCTCCTGTGTCGGCATGGATGCCTGACGGCAGGTCGACTGCGATCACCGGCAGGTCGGACGCATTGATCGCCTCAATGGCTGCGCGGTATGGTCCCGCGACCGGTGCCGAGAGGCCGGTTCCCAGGAGTGCGTCTACGATCAGATGGCTTTTCCCCAGGAGCGTCCTGGTTCGCTCGCTGGACGGGGTGACGTGCAGGGTTGCGGCGCCTGCGGCCTTCGTGAAACGCCGATACATGATTGTGGCGTCCCCGGCTAGGTCCGTTGCCTTGGTCATGAGCAGGACCTGCACGCGAACCCGCTGCTGCTTCAGCAATCGTGCGACGACGAGTCCGTCGCCCCCGTTATGCCCTTTGCCGCAGAAGACCGTGACCGTCTTGCCGCGCAATGGACCGAAAACTTGCGCCATCGCCTCGACCACACCGGCTCCGGCGTAGTCCATCAGCGTGAGGCTTGGGATGTGGGCCTCCGTCATGGCGCGACGGTCGAGGGCTTGCATC
>SCVQ01000134.1 GCA_004296865.1 Nitrospirota bacterium | reverse complement strand
GCTCTTCCGATCTGTACACCGGCCGGCACCATACGTTTTTCGAGATGCTCGGGAATTTCTCGTTCGGGGATTATTTCAAAGAAGACGCCATTCAGTTTGGGTGGGATTACCTCACCGCCGTGGTCGGTTTGGCGAAGGACAGGCTCTGGGTCACGGTCTTCCGGGATGATGACGAGGCCTTCGAGCTCTGGAGGAAGATCGGCGTTCCGACCGCCCGCATCGTGCGTTGCGGCGAAAAGGATAATTTCTGGCAGATGGGAGACACGGGGCCCTGCGGTCCCTGCTCGGAGATCCATTACGACCAAGGGCCTGCTGTGCCGGGCGATGCGACGCCCAACGGGGAAGGGGACCGCGTCCTTGAGATTTGGAATTTGGTGTTCATGCAGTATGACCGCGATGCCGGCGGAACGTTGAAGCCGCTCCCCAAGCCGAGCATCGACACGGGGATGGGGTTAGAGCGGCTGGCCGCCGTGGCCCAGGGGGTGCCTAACAATTACGACAGCGATCTCTTCAAGCCGATCCTGGACGCAATCGGCAAGCGCATGGGGCATCGGTACGGGGAGGCCGCAGCCGGCGATCGGTCGATGCGGGTGATCGCAGACCATCTGCGCGCCATCGTGTTTTTGATGGCCGATGGGATGGTTCCGTCCAATGAAGGCCGCGGGTACGTGTTGCGGCGCATCCTGCGTCGGGCAGCCAGACATGGGCGATTGCTGGGGGCGGCCGAGCCGTTCCTGCACGAGTTGACGGGGGCGGTCATCGAGCGGATGGGCGGCGCCTATCCCGAGTTGCGGGCGGCGGCCGGCACCATTGTCCAGGCCACCCAGGGAGAGGAAGAGCGGTTCATCGCGACGTTGGATCAAGGCTTGCCCATTTTAAATGACCTGGTGGCCAAGGCGAAGGCTGCCAACCGGGATGCGCTGGCCGGTCAGGCTGTCTTCAAACTCTACGACACCTACGGGTTTCCGCTCGATCTGATCGCCGAGGCCTGCAAGGAGCAGGGGCTGGCGCTGGATGAAGCGGGGTTTCAAGGCGAGTTGGAAGAGCAGCGGGATCGCGCGAGGAAAACGGCCGGGTTCGAAGCGGCGACGGCCAAGCCGGTTGTCGCGGAACTGGCCGGTCGTGTCCGGCCGACGGTGTTTGTCGGCTACGAGGGACTGAAGGCGGAGGGGACGGTTCAGGCCATTCTCAAGGGAGACCGGCTGGTCAAGGAAGCGAGCGAGGGGGATGACATCGAACTGGTCCTCGACGTGACGCCGTTCTATGCCGAGGGAGGCGGTCAGGTCGGAGACCAGGGCGTGTTGAGCGGTCCTGACGGACGGATCGAGATCAGGGAAACCACGAGGCCGGCAGCGGATCTGGTCTTGCACAAAGGCGTCGTGCGGGTGGGCTTGGTGCGGGAGGGAGAGCGGCTGGAGGCCAGGGTCAATGTCGCCGCCCGTCAGGATGCCGCCCGCAACCACACGGCCACCCACCTGATGCATGCCGCCTTGCGCGACCTCCTGGGCCCCCACGTGAAACAGTATGGGTCGCTCGTGGCGCCCAACCGGCTGCGGTTCGACTTTGCCCACTTCAAGCCGCTGTCGTCACGCGACCTCGACGAAATCGAGGCGATGGTGAACGAGCACGTGCGTCGGAACGAACCTGTCTGCACCGAGGTCATGGGGATGCAGGATGCGGTGGCTTCCGGAGCCTTGGCCTTCTTTGAGGATAAGTACGGCGAGAAGGTGCGGGTCGTGAGCATCGACTCCTTCAGCAGGGAATTGTGCGGCGGCACCCATTGCCGGCAGACGGGGGAAATCGGGGTGTTTCGCGTGGTGTCAGAAACCGGCGTGGCCGCCGGAGTTCGGCGGATCGAGGCCTTGACCGGGAGCGGAGCGCTGGCGCAACTCAAGCGGTTGGAAGCCGAGGTCCGCGAACTCTCCGAGCTGCTCAAAGTCGGGCCGTCCGAGTTGGCGGCGAAAACCCGCAAGCTGATGGCCCAGTTGAAGGACAAGGAACGCGAGCTGGAACAGGTGAAGTTGCGTCTGGCCAGCGGGTCGAGCGAACAGGTTCAGGTCAGGACCGTGCAGGGCATTCAGATCCACGTGCAGAGGGCCGACGGGATGGACAATGCCGAGCTGCGCACCCTGGCGGACCGACTGCGAGATAAACAGAAAAGCGGTGTGATTGCGCTCGGGGCATGCAAGGATGACAAAGTCTCCCTCTTGGTGGTCGTCACCAAAGATTTGGTCTCCAAGGTCCAGGCCGGCAACTTGATTCGCGAGATAGCGAGCGAAGTGGGCGGAACGGGCGGAGGGCGGCCGGAGATGGCGCAGGCCGGCGGCAAGAATCCCGAACGGCTTGGGGCAGCGTTGGAGAAAGTGTTCGGGCTGGTGGAACGGGCCGTCACAGGCTCGCAGGTCAACGGGTAAAGGACAGGAAGCATCGGCATGGCGAATACCCGCATCTTGGCCTTGGACCCTGGGACGAAGCGGATCGGCGTGGCGCTCAGCGATGAGTTGGGCTGGACCGCCCAGCCGTTGGAAACCTATGAGCGGCGATCGCTTGCGGCGGACGTGGCGCATATTCAGCGCCTGGTGCAGATGCACGAGGTGCGTCAGGTCGTGATGGGGCTTCCGCTTCGGCTCGATGGCCGTGTGGGGCCGGCAGCCGAGTCTACGCAGCAGTTTATGGAGCACCTGTCGCAAGCCTTGCCGGTCCCCGTCATCGCCTGGGATGAGCGGTTCACCACGAAGGCGGCGGAAGACTTGTTGATCCAGGCCAACATGAGTCGGAAAAAACGCAAGGGGACCGTGGACCGGGTCGCGGCGGCGATCTTGCTGCAGAGTTATCTGGCAAGCCTGTCGGCTGCCGCCGAGATAGGGTCTGCCGGCGCGGACTGGGACGAGACGGCGGGCGGTGTCGCGGGCGGGATGGTGCCGGACGAGGCATGAAGCCGTGGTTGGCGCTGGGGCTGGTGGGGGTGGTGCTGTACGTGGCCGGGAGTATCGTCTATCACCAGGCCATGGATCCGCTCGTCGATGAGGCGGGCCAGCGCAGGGTCACGACCATCGACATTCCTGAGGGGGCCACGTTTCGGCAGGTGGCGGCGCTGCTGGAAAAGGAACACCTCATTGCCAGCCAGTGGGGATTCCTGTTGCTGGGCAAGTTGACCGGCGTGGACCGCCGGGTCTTGGCCGGCGAATATGCCTTGCATGCCGGCATGCGTCCGCAGGAGATTCTTTCGGAACTCCTCAGCGGCCATGTTGTGCTCCATCCGATCACGATTCCAGAAGGCTACACCGCCGCCCAGATTGCAGACCTTCTCAGCCAAAAGGGGCTCGGCAATCCGGCCGAATTCCTCAAACTTGTCCATGACCCAGACTTCATCCGCACGCTCCACCCAGGCGAAACTGGGCCGGCCGGCTT
>SCVQ01000133.1 GCA_004296865.1 Nitrospirota bacterium | reverse complement strand
TCCGATCTAACTTCCGATCTTGCTGAAAGCTGAAAGCTGAAAGCTTCTAGGAGACCTATAGTGACTTTCGCTGAACGCATGCTGCGCATCGACCGTCGGATCATCTTCCTGGTGATCGGACTCTGCACGCTCATGCCGCTGCTCTATCCGGTCGGCCTCGCGATCAAGGTCGGGCCGGAAGTGCGGGGCGTGTACGACTACATCGACGGCTTGCCGGAAGGGTCGGTCTTTCTCCTGTCGCTGGATTTCGACCCGGCCTCCAAGCCGGAGCTGTACCCTCAGGCGGTCGCCCTGCTGCGCCATGCGTTCAAGAAAAACCTCCGGGTGATCGGCATGACGCTCTGGCTGCCCGGCACCGGCATGGCCAACGAGGTCGTCACGAGGGTGGCCGGAGAATTGGGCAAGGAGCCCGGCAAGGACTATGTGTTCCTGGGCTGGAGCCCCGGAGGCAGTTCGGTGATCATCAACATGGGGCAGGACCTCTACAAGGCCTTCCCGACGGATTACAACAACCAGCCCACCAAGGACCTCGCGGTCCTGAAGGACGTCAAGACCCTCCGGGACGTCAGCTACGTGGTCAGCCTGGCGGCCGGCACCACGGGGATCGAGACCTGGTACGTGTTCGGCAAAGATAAATACAAGTTCGAGTTGGGCGGGGGCTGCACCGGCGTGATCGCCCCGGGCCTCTATCCCTTGTTGCGGAGCGGTCAGATCAACGGCCTGATCGGAGGATTGCGCGGCGCCGCCGAGTACGAAGTGCTGATCGGCCAGAAAGGCCTGGCCGTCGCCGGCATGGACGCCCAGTCGGCTACGCACGTGGCCATCATTATCCTGGTCATCCTCTGCAATACGTTCTATCTGATGCGCCGCAAGTCGCAGGGCCGGACCGGACAACCGGCATAGGAGACGGAGCGATCGATGCCGTTTGAAATTCTCTTGGGCGCCTGGGTCGCGACGGGGTTGACCCTCTTCATCTTCACGTTCCTCTACAAGGACAATCCTTTGTTCAAGCTGGCCGAGCACCTCTACGTAGGCGTGTCGGTCGGCTACACGATCGTCAAGGCCTACGACACGGTGGTCATCCGCCTCATCTATGAGCCGATGGTCAAGCAAGGGGACTGGTCCTTGCTGATCCCGCTGGGCATCGGAGCTCTGATGCTCGCCCGCTACGTCCCCAAAGCCACGTGGCTGTCGCGCATTGCCTTCGCCTTTATCGTCGGCGTGGGGTCAGGGCTGGCTATTCCGCGCGTCATTTCCTCGTTCATCTTGAAACAGGTGGAGGACACGGTGCGTCCCCTCGTTTCCATCGTGCAAGGGAGCCCGACCTTTACCTTCAGCCTCCTGGACCCGGCCAGCAACCTGAACGCCATCGTGTTGCTGGTGGGCGTGGTCTCGGTGCTCTTCTACTTTTTCTTTTCCGTCGAGCATCACGGTCCCGTCCGGATCGCGGCACGGACCGGCATCCTGTTCCTCATGATCGCATTCGGCGCGGCCTTCGGCTATACGGTCATGGCCCGCATGTCGCTTCTGATCGGCCGTCTGACGGATATGATCGAATATGCCGAGCCTCGCTACGGACGGGCCTCTCTCTGGCTGCTCGCTGCCACGGTGGCCCTGCTGGCGGCCTGGAGCATCCAACAGCGAAGACGGCCGGCCCCGCCGGCCGAAT
>SCVQ01000132.1 GCA_004296865.1 Nitrospirota bacterium | reverse complement strand
CATGCGCTTCGGGACCCGCCAACCAAGCTTATTTTTGCTCGGAATGACGCGCTTTGATGCGTTACTGAGCATTAATGGGTCCGGTAGCTTTCGATTTCCGAAAGGTGGCCAGCCGCTCTTAGGGCATCTATCCGGGTAATCCCGACGTCCTGAAGCGTTTTGTCATTCAGCCGCATTAACTCCTCGGCTTTTTGGCGAGAGTGTCGGAAGCTCCACCAGGTTCGCGGGCCCACCGTGCTCGCGTTGGCACCTAGGCGCTGTAGACCGATGAGCATGCCAAGCGTAGTGGCAACCACTGCTGAGATTCCGAGCGGGCCGGGCCGCTCGCCCAGCAAGGGGATCGCGATGAGGGTCGTGAGACCAGGGACCGCTGCAGCGAATAGCGCAATACCAGACGGTCCCAGCGCCGCAAGTGCTCGAGTGTAGACGAAGATCGACCCGGCCCCGATCAGAATTCCCTGGAAGACAACCTGGAGGGCGAGATCGCCCATCGGGACCTGCAGAAGATGCTTGCCTGGGACAAACAGATAGATCGGTAGGAAGAGGCACATGGAAATGAAGGAAACCAGCGCGGTGGCATGGAGAGGTACGATACGCAGTCGGGCGGCGAGAACTCCGTAGCCTGACCAAAAAAGAGAACCCACCAGCAGACAGACATCGCCTAGAAGCTGCATGGGGTCGCTGTTTGACAGCGTCTCCGCCACCATGAGAACCACGCCCGCTGCGATTGTGAGAACACCAATGTACTCTTGACGTTCACGCCTTGGGGCGCCGGTGAGTTGCACAATGAGAAAAGTGAAGAGCGGCAGCGAACCGTGGACGAGCACCCCGGCGTGAGCGGCTGGAGCGAGCGAGAAGCCAATGTAGCACAGCAAGGCGAAGCCGAGGCCACCGAGCAGGGCGAGGGCCACAGCATGATGCAGGCCCACTCCGCCCAGCCGCCGGCCAAGAACGATTGGCAGCAGCAGCACTCCGCTGATCCCGAAGCGCAATGCAGCTAGATCGAATACGTCAAGCGATGATGACAGGCCCAGCCGTGAAATGAGAGCGAAGCTGGAATACATTGCCACAACGAGCAACGCATAGAGCACGCCAACACCAAGTTCATGTCGCTCATCTTGACCAATCCGGCCGATACGCCGCGCCTGATCCATACCACTCCTGTCGTGCGGGTGGCTTAACCGTGCGCGTTGAGCCTGGTCCTCTCAAACGAAATGACCTTCGTGTCGAGTGAAGGCGACTCACTTACCTGCGATGTCTCTCCAAGTTCGGTGCGAATCCAGTCTCGGAATGCCGAGACTTCCGGTCGCCTCACCGAATCATGTCCGGCGACCAGCCAGTAGCCGGTATTGCAGAGCCGCGGCGGTCCCAGCACCGCCATCAGTCGGCCAGCGGCAATATCAGCCTCAACCAAGGGCAGGCGTCCAACGGCAATGCCCATGCCCCTGGCGGCCGCGTCCATTGCCATGTGGATCGAGTCGAACCGTAAGCCACGCGATTGTTCACCTAGCTGAACTTCGGCAAGGTGACACCAGGTTGCCCAGTCCTCACTGGCACTGATTACGTGCAGAAGCGTGGACTGGTTGAGATCGGCGGCCGAACGGATGGAGCGCGCAATTTTCGGTGCGCAGACCGGGACGAGCTTCTCGCGAATAAGACATGTTGCGTAAAGTTCAGGCCAGTTGCCGTTTCCCATGCGAATTGCCAGATCGACACCGTCGCGTGGGAACTCGACCTGACGTTGGGTCGTATCGACGGACACCTCGATGTCGGGATGTTTGTGGCCAAACCGCTGAAGGCGCGGCAAGAGCCAGCGCATAGCAAAGGTTGGCGAAACGCTGACGGCGAGTTTGCCGCTGGACCGTCGGCCGGGCACTCCGTCGCTCGCCTTGACGATCATCTCCAACGCTGCACGCACTTGAGGCAAGTATACGGCGCCCGCACCAGTAAGGGTGAGATTGCGATTCCCCCGCAAGAACAGTTCGACACCCAGCCACTCCTCGAGCGATTGGATGCCATGGCTGATCGCGCTGGGCGTGAGGTTTAACTCTTCGGCGGCGAGCTTGAAGCTCAACCGCCGTCCAGCCGCCTCGAAAAGGCGCAAGGAGTTAAGAGGAGGAAGGCGATAGGCCATGCTCGTCTAACGGCCGGAGAAGCTGGGTGCGCGCCGGCCTATCCAGGCATCCAGTCCTTCGCGCAAATCGTGCGTAGGCGCCATGCGGGCGAATTGCTCACTTTCGACTAGAAGGCCTTCCGAAATGCTCATGTTCAGACCTCGTGATACGGCCGTGATGATGCTAGCCACCGCCAGCGGCGAATGTCGCATGATACTCGTTGCCACCTCCCGGGCCGTCACCATCAATTCGACGTGGGGCACGATACGGTTGACCAGTCCCATCTCGAAAGCTTTGGCAGGGCTGAACGAGTCTCCCGTCAGGAGTAGTTCAAGCGCACGTTTGCGTCCGCCCAGCCGCGACAGGCGCTGGGTCCCGCCGAAGGTCGGTGGCATTCCGAGTTTGATCTCTGGCTTCGCGAAGATGGCTTTGTCGCTCGAGATGGCAATATGAACTGCCTCGGTGATCTCGCATCCGCCCCCAAAGGCCAGCCCGTTGACGGCTGCGATAATGGGCTTGGAAAAGGCCTCCATGCGGGCCGTCATCGCCTGGCCGCGGCGCACGAATTCCCGCACGGCCGTAGATGGGCCAATCCTCACGCTTTCGGAGAATTGGGCGATATCTGCGCCGGCGGAGAATGCCTTATCCCCGGCGCCTGTGACTATGATGGCGCCGACGCTGTTGTCCGCCTCCAGGACATCCAGCAAGGCAAGCAGGGTATCCGCCATTTCGTAGTTGATCGCATTCAGCTTCTCGGGACGATTGAGCGTCAGAATGGCGATACCTTCCGAGGCCTCACAGATCACGGTAGCGGACATGAAGGCTCCAATACTGGGTCCAGAATTTGGGCAGTCTCGGAGGGAGCCCTTTCAAGGACAAGCGAGATAGTCGAATGCTCAGGTGAGTAGAATTCAGCGGAAATGACCCAATGCAAACCGGTCTCCCGCTCCGGCAATCACCCGGAACAAACGTGGCCGATGCTCGCAAG
>SCVQ01000131.1 GCA_004296865.1 Nitrospirota bacterium | reverse complement strand
GCCAGGATGCCGGCCACCTCGACGGGATGGGAGAAATACGGGTCGCCCGACGCGCGGAGCTGGTTGCCGTGCCGCTTCAGGCCATAGACGTAGGCACGATTCAGCGCATCCTCGTCCGCTTCGGGATCGTAGGACTGCACACGTTCAACGAGTTCGAACTGACGAATCATCGCAATCACACACTATATGGTGTCGATTGCGTCTACTCCACGACGATTGCACGAATAGCAGGGCTGAGCTCTGCTAGGCCTCGGGCTGGCACCTATTCGGTGACGTCGTCTTCCTCGGCCATCGGCAGGGCCTTCGGCTGAGCGGCTTCGGCGCCGCCCTGGGCCAGGGCCGCCGCCAGCTCCTGCTCGAGTTCGGCCATCTCGTTGACCTCTTCGGGCTTGTCGATGTCGGCATGCTTCTGCATGCCGGAGATCAGCGAATCCTTGAGCACGGCCTGGTCGAGCTTGGTCTCGGCAATTTCACGCAACGCCACGACCGGGTTCTTGTCGCGGTCGCGATCCAGGGTGATCTGGGCGCCCGCCGAGATGTCGCGCGCCCGCTGGGCGGCGAACATGACGAGTTCGAAACGGTTGGGGACCTGCACGATGCAGTCTTCGACGGTGACGCGCGCCATGGCGACCTCTGATTTCCCGGGAGCGGCGGGTTATACGCGCCCCCCATCAAAAGGCAAGGGGGCCAAAAAGCCGCAAGCTGGCGGCGTTATAGACGCTCCGTGGATTGATCGGCAGGCAATGCTGCCAGGAGGGCCTGGATGGGCTCTCCGGTAAGCGGATGCCGCCATTCAGGGCAGAGATCGGCCAAGGGTCTCAGCACGAAAGCGCGCTCGGCCATCCGCGGGTGCGGCAGGGTCGCCCGGCCGGGGCCGCCGGGGGCTATTTCCCCACAAAAATCGAGTAAATCCAGATCGATCATCCGGGCTGCATTGGCCACCGTCCGGACCCGCCCAAAGGCCTGCTCGACGTCATGGAGGGTGGCCAGCAGCTTGTCAGGCGGCAGCTCGGTGCCTACGTCGATGATGGCATTCTGATACCAAGGCTGGTCGGATGCAGGCACCGGCGCGGTTCGGTACCAAGGCGATACCCGCAGGATCTGCACGCCTCGCTCCGCCAGATTTCCGAAGGCGGCCTCCAGCGTCTCCCGGGGAGAACCATATGTTGGGTGGGCCAAGTTTGCGCCAGCCCCTATGAAAATTGAGCGTCTCCCGGCGTTTTCCACCAGCAATATCCTCCAACCCCTTGTGATCTATAAGATAATGACCTACACTTAATACGCGGTCGGAGAGGTGTGGGTTACGTTACTCCCGCCGCTACATAAATTTTTCGCTCCCTCTGCGCATATTCTTCTAAAAGGGATAACCGCCATGAAAGGCAATTTTTACGACAACGAGCGCGTCGCTCTCTTCATCGACGGTGCCAACCTCTACTCCGCTGCCCGCGCGCTGGGCTTCGACATCGACTATCGCCGCCTGCTGAAGGTGTTCCGCGAAAAGGGCCGCTTGGTCCGCGCCTACTACTACACCGCGCTGGTCGAGGATCAGGAATATTCGCCGATCCGTCCGCTGATCGATTGGCTGGACTACAACGGCTACACCATGGTCACCAAGCCGACCAAGGAATTCACCGATGCCATGGGCCGCCGCAAGATCAAGGGCAACATGG
>SCVQ01000130.1 GCA_004296865.1 Nitrospirota bacterium | reverse complement strand
GTGAATCCGGCGGCGTGGTACCCTGGCAAATCTCACCCTGAGGCCTTTTTTTGTAACCTAGAACCGCTTGGTTTGTCAACGAGAAACATCCGTCGTTGACGTAGAGGAGCCGCGCGGCGGTTTGCTTGACACTCGTCGGAGGCGGCTTGTAAGATAACCTGCTTTTCGCGGGCTTGGCTGTTTTGGTTTCCCGAGTCTTCGGGAGGCGACCACCACCCCGTGTCGGTTCCCATCCGGCAGGCTTTCAATCTCGCGCAACCGCGTCGAATTTGTCTGCGCCAGCACCGGATTGTACGGTACAATTTATACGTTGTCGAAGACATTGAAGGGCAAGAGGTTTTCATGAACGGGGAACGCCCGGCCGTGGCCGATCCGGGGCCCACGCCGAAATCCACGCCAGGCTTGGGCTGGAACGAGCTGTCGGCCGAAGTGGTCGAGTTGTTCGCGTCCATCAAGCTGGCCATGTTCCTGTTCATCGTCCTGGCCATGACCGCGACGATCGGGACCGTGATCCAGCAAGGAGAGCGCCCCGAGACCTACATCAAGGAGTATGGCGAGGAAGCCTACCGCTGGTTTCTTCGCCTGGGCGTTACCGACGTCTATCACACCTGGTGGTTCACGAGCCTCTTGGGGTTGCTCTGCATCAATTCCTTGACCTGCTTCTACAAACGCTTCCCCGCCATCTGGCGTTCCATGCACCAAGACAAGGTGAATGTGGCGCTGCCGTTCATCAAGGGCATGAAGCAGACGGTGGCCATTCCGGTGGCCGGCCCCAAGGACCGCGTGGCCGAAGGGATCGTGCAACTGCTGGCCGAGAAGGGCTATCGGGTCCTGGCGAAAAACGAGGCCACGGAGGCGACGATCTACGCGACCAAGGGCATCATGGGGCGGGTGGGCGCGCACATGGCGCACCTCAGCGCCACCGTGATCGTGCTGGGCGGGCTGATCGGCAGCTATTACGGGTTTCAGGAGTTCGGGGTCTGTCTGGAAGGCCAGACCTACCACATTCCGAAGGGCCAGTTCGACCTCCGGGTGGACAAGTTCTGGATCGACTACCACGAGAACGGCTCAGTGAAGTCCTACAACAGCACCTTGACGGTGATCGATCACGGGGCGCCGGTCACGACGAAGACGATCACGGTGAACGATCCCCTCGTCTACAAGGGGATCTGGTTTTATCAATCCAGCTACGGCGATGCCTGGGACCGGGTGGACCTGGCGCGGGTCAACATCAAGGAGAAGGGCACCGACAAAGTGGTCGGAACGATCGATTTGCCCTGGCAGAAGGAAGTCAGCCTGGACAACCTTGGGCTCAAGCTCTCCTTGACCGATTTCGTGGCGGACTTCGGGTTCGACTCCACGGCCAAGAAGGTTTACTCCAAGACGGTGGAGCACGCCAATCCGGCCGTGAAGCTCGCGATCACGGAGCAGCCGAGCGCGAAGGCGGCGATGGTGCAGACGACGCCGTGGATCTTCTACCAGTATCCGGACCTCTTCGAGATCCAAGGCTCGAAGTACCGGTTCGAGCTGGTCGGGTACCAAGCCAAAAAATTCACCGGGCTGCAGATCACCAAGGACCCCGGCGTGAACATCGTGTGGATCGGCTCCACCATGATCGTGGTCGGCATCACGCTGTCCTCCTTCATCTATCATCGGCGGCTCTGGGCCAAGGTGATCCCCGGCGAGAGCGGCGTGACGGTCCACCTCGGCGGCAACACGCATAAGAGTCAGTTGGACTTTCAGAAGGAGTTTCGGAAGCTGACGGAGCGGATCCAAACGTTAAAAACGTGAAGCGTCGTTCGTGAAGCGTGAAGCGCGAGAGAAATTTTACGCTTCACGAGATACGAGCGACGAGATACGAGGAGGATATATGGTTCGGTCTCTATTCCTATTCGATATGACGTTCTGGTTGTACCTCGCGGCCTTGCTGCTCTATGTGGGCTATGTCCTGGCGAAGCGGCCTGGCATGCAACTGGCGGCGGCCGGCCATCCAGCCGGCTTGCCTGAAGACAGCGGTTGGGCGGCCCAGATCGGCCAGGTGGCCACGATCGTGACCGTCTTCGGCTGGGTGGTCAACACCCTGGCGTTGCTGGCGCGGGCCTATGAACGGATGCAGGTATCGGGTACCTTTGCTCCCTGGTCCAACCAGTTCGAGGCCATGGCCTACGTGTCCTGGGCCATTATCCTGGGCTATGTGCTGCTGGAGATGCGGTACCGCATCAAGGCGATCGGCGCCTTCGTGGTCGGCATCGGGTTCATCGCGATGGGCGCCGCGTCCTTGCTGCCCTATCGCTATCAGACGGCCGAGCCGCTCGTGCCGGCGTTGAACAGTTATTGGATCTACATCCACGTCTCCATCACGCTCACCAGCTATGCGGCCTTTGCGATGGCCGGCGGATTGGGAGTCATGTACCTGATGAAGGAGCGCGCCGAGCGGCGCGGCAGCCGATCGAGGGTCCTGGCGTCGTTCCCGGATTTGGAAACCATCGACGAGCTTGGGTACAAGGCGATCATGGTGGGCTTTCCGCTCTTGGCCTTCGGCATCATCCTCGGGGCGATGTGGGCGAATTATGCCTGGGGCGGATACT
>SCVQ01000129.1 GCA_004296865.1 Nitrospirota bacterium | reverse complement strand
GATAACGCGACGCGGGCAGGTGTGTCGGTGTGCAGGTGTGATTGACGGGCGACCTCTTCTTTGTTTAAAGTTGTCCCGACACTGACGATCGAAAAAGGAGAGACCATAATGGCGGCTCGAATGACACAAGATGCCCTCATCGCGGCAATCAGCAACAAGGCAGCTCATCTCCGGATCGAGAGCGTGCGCGCAACCTCGGAAGCTGGAAGCGGGCATCCGTCAAGCTGTTGCTCGGCCGCCGACATTGTGGCGGCCCTGTTTTTTTCCGTGATGCGCTACGACCCCAAGAATCCAAAGTGCCCCAACCACGATCGCTTCATCCTCTCCAAGGGCCATGCGGCCCCACTCCTCTATGCCGCATGGGCGGAAGCCGGGCTGTTCGACAAGGGCGACTTGCTGGGGCTGCGCAGGCTGACGTCCGATCTGGAAGGACACCCGACACCGCGGCTGGCTTTCGTGGACGTAGCGACCGGCTCCCTGGGCCAAGGTCTTCCGGCCGGCGTCGGCATGGCCTTGAATGCCAAGCGTGTGGACCGATCAGACTACCGCACTTATGTCCTGATGGGCGACGGCGAATCCGTCGAGGGATCGGTCTGGGAAGCGGTGGAACTGGCGCGCCATTACGCCCTCGACAACCTCTGTGCAATTGTGGACGTCAACCGCCTCGGACAAAGCGATCCCACCATGCTGCAACATGACATGGAGGCCTACCGTTCACGCTGGGCCGGCTTCGGCTGGCACGCCATCGTCGTGGATGGGCATGACGTGGCTGCGCTGCTGGCCGCATTCGACGAGGCGGCCTTCACCAAGGGGAAACCGACGGTCTTGTTGGCCAGGACGTTGAAGGGGAAAGGCATCTCGTTTGTTGAAGACCGCCCTGACTGGCACGGCAAGCCGCTCAAGAAGGGGGAGGAGTCACAAAAGGCCATCGATGAGTTGACGCGGCAACTGCGTCAGAGCGCCGTCCAGCCTGAGATCAAGAAGCCGAGCGCCTCCCCGACCGTGACCAAGCCGGCCAAGGCGATGGCTCCGCCCGCCTACAAGTCGACCGACCTGGCGGCCACTCGTGAGGCGTTCGGTGCGGCGCTGGCCGCATTGGGTGAAGCCAACCCGTTGGTCGTGGGGCTGGATGCCGATGTCAAAAACTCGACCTTCACCGACAAGTTCGGCAAGCAGTTCCCCGACCGCTTTTTCGAAAATTTCATCGCGGAGCAGAATATGGTGGGCGCGGCGATCGGCTTGGCCGCCTGCAGCAAGATTCCTTTCCTGGCGACCTTCGCCTGCTTCCTGACCCGCGCTTATGATTTTATCCGCATGGCCGCCATCAGCCAATCGAACATCAAGCTCGTCGGGACGCATGCCGGCGTCAGCATCGGCGAAGACGGCCCTTCCCAAATGGGCTTAGAAGACATCGCCATGATGGCCGCGCAGCCGGGCATGGTCGTCCTCTACCCCTCCGATGGGGTCAGCACGCATCGGCTGATCGAAGCCGCGGCGGCACACCGCGGCCCGGTCTATGTCAGGACCGGACGTCCCAAATCGCCGATCCTTTACGGAAACGAGGAGTCGTTCACGATCGGCGGGTCGAAAGTCGTCCGGCAAAGCCAGGCCGATCAATTGACCATTGTCGCGGCGGGCATCACGCTCTTCGAAGCCTTGAAGGCGCACGATCAGTTGAAGGCGGCGGGCATCCCCGTACGCGTCATCGACCTGTACAGCATCGTGCCGGTCGATCGCGCGACTCTGCTCAGCTGTGCGAAGGCGACGCAGAACCGGATCCTGACCGTGGAGGATCACTACGAACACGGCGGGCTGGGGGATGCGGTATTGGGCGCGGTCGGCAGTGAAGGGGTTCGCGTCCGTAAGCTGGCCGTGCGGGAGATCCCTCACAGCGGCAAGCCGGACGAACTGATCGACCGTTATGGAATCAGCGCCCGCGCGATCGTCGAGGCCGCGAAACAGATTCTCTAGCTTCTGTGCCGCTATGAGCAAAGCCGATCCTCTGCGCACGATTCCGATGTTCAACTCGCTCACGGCGAAGGATCGCCGGAAGATGGCCGGCGAGGTAGTGGAAACCCGCTATGGCAAGGGGGACTACATCTTTCGCGAAGGGGACCCTGCCGAAGCATTTCATATTCTGAAAGAAGGATCGGTCAAGTGCGTCAAGTCCTCCCCGGACGGCAAAGAGGTGACGCTGAAGGTGCTGATGCCCGGGGACCTCTTCTGCTGCGCCGCGTCGGTTTTCGACGGGGCCACCCATCCCGGCTGTGCCCAGCCGATCGGGAACGTCAGCGTGCTCCGGTTGAGCAAGAAGGCGTATTTTGACCTGCTGCGCCGCAATCCGGATGCGGCGTTCGAAGTCATCAAATACCTGGGCAACCGCCTCAGCGAAGCCCAGGAAAATGCCAAGGTGCTCGCGCTGGATCGCGCTGAGCAACGTTTGGCCAGTCTTCTGATCAAGCTCTCCTCCAGGGCCGGGGTTCGAGAAGCCGACGGCATCCGCCTGACGGTCCGTCTCACGCGGCAGGACTTGGCCGACATGGCCGGGGTCGCCGTGGAGACGGCCACCCGGATCATGGGCCAGTTTAAACGGGCGCGGCTGGTTTCAGGAACGGCCAAGCGTTTGGTGATTCATAATCTGGGCCGGCTCGAACAACTGATGCTCTCCGCTTCTTCCTCCAGCAAATAGCCTGTCCCATACCCGCGCAAGTTTATTTTCAAAACATGACCAAGGTCATGTTTTTAGTTTCCGCATGCGCTTATCCTGACGCACACAGTAACCGTGAGGCCGACTTGTTGATTCAGTAAGGAGGGCGCACATGTTGTCGAGTTATACGTTGTTCGAGCAGTCCGTCAAGCCGCGGGTGGTTGCCGCATTCGTCGCACTGACTTGCGTGGGGATGGTGTGGGGCGTTTTACCCGCCTCGGCCAAGACCCACGAGGTCGAGATGACCGCGATGGAAACGGAGGCGGTCATCGAAGGGGACGGCGCCACGTACAAGGCCTGGACCTTCAACGGCCAGTTTCCCGGTCCCGTCGTGCGGGTCACGGAAGGCGACACGATCAAGTTCACGCTCCACAATCCCAAGACCAACACCTACCCCCACGCGATGGACTTCCATGCAGCCGAGATCGACTTTCTGAAGAACTACCGGGCGATCAATCCCGGCGAGACGATCAGC
>SCVQ01000128.1 GCA_004296865.1 Nitrospirota bacterium | reverse complement strand
GTGTTTCTGTGCGGGCACTATGAGGGGATCGATGAACGGGTCCGGCTCGGCCTGCAGCCGGAGGAAGTCTCGATCGGGGACTACGTGCTGACGGGCGGGGAGTTAGCCGCCCTCGTTATCATCGATGCGGCGGTGCGGCTGATCCCGGGCGTATTGGGAGACCCGGAGTCGGCGCTGGCCGAATCGTTCACGGACTCGCTGTTGGATTTTCCCCAGTACACGCGTCCTCCCGATGTCTGTGGGCTGGCGGTGCCGGAGATCCTGCTGTCGGGCAATCATGAGGCGGTTCGGCGCTGGCGTCGGAAGGAGGCGCTGCGCAACACGTTCCTCAAGCGGCCCGATTTGCTGCGGGATCGGGTGCTGAACGAAGAGGATCGGCGGTTGTTGGATGAGATTCTGCATGAACGTATGAATGTCTGTGAAGCCAGTGGAGGAGGGAGATTGTCATGAATCGGTTGGAACGTATCCAGCAATCGTTGACGAAGAAAACCATTCCGGCGTTTGAGATCGGGGATACGGTTCGCGTCCACGTGAAGGTGGTGGAAGGCGAAAAAGAACGTATCCAGGTGTTCGAAGGGACGGTGATCAGCCGTAAGGGCGGGCGCAACAGTGAAACCTTTACGGTTCGGAAAATTTCCTACGGCGTCGGCGTCGAGCGTATTTTCCCGGTCCATTCGCCGATCGTGAGCCGCGTCGATGTGGTCCGTCAGGGCAAGGTGCGGCGGGCCAAGCTTTACTATCTCCGGGACAAAAAGGGCAAGATGGCCAAAGTCGGGGAGCGGGAGTATTCCCCCGAGGCCAAGGCGCGGGGCGAGGCCGCCCGCGCAGCAGCCAAGTCGGCGGAAGCGGCCGAAGCGGCCGCGTCAAAAGAGGTCGCTCCGGCCGGCAAGGCGTAAGCTGTTTCTGCCCGGGCGCTCGGACCGCGACACTCGCGCCGCGGATGTGAGAGGGGGCCTTGGTGGAGCCGACCGACTTCTTCGAGACGGAGGCCCGGCGGTGCGGGTATCGCCGGGTGGCGGGGTTGGACGAAGCCGGGCGCGGGCCTCTGGCCGGCCCTGTGGTGGCGGCGGCGGTCCTCTTGCCGCGTCGGTGCGAGCTGCCGGGGCTGAACGACTCCAAGCAGGTGGCCGAGGCGGAGCGAGAACGGCTGTACGACGCAATCACCCGCCGGGCTGTTGGAATCGGCATCGGACTCGCCGACGCATACGAAATCGACGCTCTCAACATTCTGGAGGCCACGCGTCTGGCCATGCGCCGGGCGATCCAGGCGCTGACTCTGCCGCCGGACTTTTTGCTCATCGACGCGGTGCTTCTGTCGTCGGTGCCTCTGCCGCAGCGCGCGATTATCAAGGGCGACGGGCTGTCGGTCTCCATTGCGGCCGCTTCGATCATGGCCAAAGTCACCCGGGATCGCCTCATGCTGGAGTGTCACCGGCGGTATCCTCAATACAATTTTCACATCCACAAAGGCTATCCGACGCCCGAGCACCTTCGCTTGCTTGCCGAACATGGACCCTGTGAGATTCACCGCCGGAGTTTCCGCCCCGTTCTGCAGGCGCAGGGGCTGCATCGAGTGCCGGATCTGGTGCACGGCTTGGGATTGAAGGGAGCGGGGGCATGAGCCTCGCGCGGCGAATCTTCGGCCTTGTGGCCGAGTCGGAAGCCGAGCGGTATTTGCGCCGCAAGGGCTACCGGATTCTGGACCGGAACGTCCGGTCGCCGTCGGGCGAGCTGGACCTCGTGGCCCAGGCGGCCGATGTGCTGGTGTTCGTCGAGGTGAAGGCGCGACGAACCGAGGCCTGCGGAGGCGCTCTGTACGCCGTGGACGCACGCAAACAGGCGCGGCTCATCCGGCTCGCGGCGCAGTACCTGGCACAGCATCGCCTGCGGAATCGGACCTGCCGCTTTGACGTCGTGCTCTGCACGGGCGGAACGGACAAGCCGGAAACGATTCAGCACATTGAACATGCCTTTGAAGTGCCCGGCGAGGATCTGCGGTGGTAGAGGTGGTGACGCGTGTTCGGTGACGGGTTAGAAGCGCTTCGAAGTCGGAAGCCATAGGCAAGATGGGGTCCTTTCACATCAAAGTCCGTGCGTGTCCGGCTCGTCACGCAGTACTCGTCACGGGTCACGGTTTCCGTTCATGATCCAACTGTTCCATGTCTCCAAATATTACGACCGGCGGCCGGCCCTCTTCGACGTGACGATCCGGATCGAGAAGGGCGAGTTTGTCCTGCTCATGGGCCCCAGCGGAGCCGGGAAGACGACGCTGCTCAAACTGCTCTTTTGTGCGGAACGACCGGATGAAGGGCAGATTCTGGTGCAGAATCGGAATGTGGCGCGGATCAAGTCCTCGCAGGTACCTGCCCTCAGGCGCACGATGGGGTTCGTCTTCCAGGACTTCAAGTTGCTGCCGAAGAAAAACGTCTTCGAGAACGTGGCCCTGCCGCTGATGGTCCAGGGTGTCTCGTCGTTCGATACCAGGCGGAAGGTTGCCGAGGCCTTGAAGGCCGTCGGGATCGAGCACAAAAAGGAAAGCCGCCCCGCCATGCTGTCCGCGGGGGAGCAGCAGCGCGTCTGCATCGCGCGCGCGATCGTGAACGGGCCGCTCATTCTCTTGGCGGATGAACCGACGGGCAACATGGACCCCGACCTGGCCGGCGAGATCATGGAACTCTTCAAGACGATCAATGCGCGCGGCACGACCGTGATGATCGCCACCCACAACCGGCAGGTGGTGGAGCAGGTCAACCGGCGGGTGGTGACGCTGGTGCAAGGTCATCTGGCGTCGGATGAAGGGGCTGGACAGTGAGACGACTCGGCTATCTGGTGCGGGAAGCGCTGACCAACATCCGCCTCAACCGGACGACGACGCTCATCGCCGTGGCCACAACGGCCTTCACGCTGGCCTGTTTCGGCGTGTTCTTGCTGCTCTACCTGAACCTCCGGGGCATGGCCAGTTCGTTGCAGGACGACATCAAGGTGATCGTCTACCTGCACGACGCCCTGACCGCGCAAGGCGTGACCGCGTTGCAGCACCAGATCAAGGCAGAGCCGGAGGTGGCGTCGCTCACGTACGTTTCCAAAGAACAGGCGCTGGCGGATTTCCACGCGCAGTTCCCGTCCGAATCCCATCTGCTCCAGGGACTGGGCGAGAACCCGCTGCCGGCCTCGTTCGTGGTGACTCTGGTGCCCAAGTTCCGGTCGTCCGACGCCGTCAAGCGCTGGTCCGACCGGCTCCGGTCCGTGCCCGGTGTGGCGCAGGTCCAATACAGTCGGGAGTGGATCGAGAACCTGGCGGTGGTGGTCGGCTATCTCGAGCTGGCTGCGGTCGCGGTCGGCACCGTGCTGTCCGCCGCCTCCGTGACGATCATTGCGAACACGATTCGGCTGACGCTCTACGCGCGGCGGGATGAAATCGAGATCATGCGGCTGATCGGCGCGACCGGCGCGTTTATCAAGACGCCGTACCTCCTGGAAGGATCGGTCCTGGGCGCGCTCGGGGCGGGGCTGGCGCTGGTGCTGCTCAAGGGGGGATTTGAATTCTTCAAGCAACAGCTCGGCGAGCCGGGTCGGTTTCTGGGGATCGAGGCGGGATTCGGCTTCTTCCCCGACCACGTGTCGTTCTTGATGGTGCTGGCGGGGCTTGTCCTGGGCTTCCTCGGCAGCTTCGTGTCGTTGTTCGGGTTCGGGAGGGTCAGGTCGTGACAGGGCCTGTCTGGACGCGGCGTGTCCGGCGCCTGTCGGCCGTCGGCGCCGCCCTCTGGTGTGTGCTGGGCACCGTGGCGCCGGCCCTGGCGGGGAAGGATCGGCACGATCCCGTCACGCAGAAGATCGAGCAGGAACGGAAAACGCTCGAGAAGCTGAAGGAAGAGATCGAGGAGAAGAAGAAGCACGCCGGCGAGGCGGAGAAAAAGCGGGAGTTCACCCTGCAGTCCATCCAGGATCTGGATGACCGTTTGATGCGCAGCCGGCAGGAGCGACGGGGGATCAACCAGCAACTGAAACAGAAGGATCAGGAGATCGAGGCAATCAACGCCCAGTTGGTCGTGCTGCGCCTGCGCATCAACGATCGTCGGAATTCCATCCTGGCCAGACTGCGCGTGCAATACATGGAAGGTCGGTTCGGCTATTTCAAGGCCCTGCTCGCGGCCGACAACTACGGGGATTTGCAGCGTCGGTTCCAGTACCTGTCCGCGGTCTCGAAACGGGAGTATGATCTGATGGACGCCTATCAAGGCGACATGGAGCACCTGGAGCAGGTGGAGCGCCAGCGCGCGGCGGTCCGCGACGAGATGCTCGCGTACAAGCAGAGTACGGAACGCAAGCTCGATGAAATTCAAGGCTTGAAGCGCCAGAAAGGTCTGGTCCTCGCCAAGATCACCCAGGAAAAGGAGTCCTATGATCGGGCGGTGGCCGAACTGGAAAAGTCGGCCTCCCGCGTCGATGCGCTGCTGAAGGAACTGGAGCAGCGGCGGCGGGCGACCGCCGCGCGGCCCAAGAAGGAGATCGTCGGGAGCCATCCGTTCAAGGGCGCGCTGCACTGGCCGGTCGAGGGCGAGGTGGTGTCCTTCTTCGGACGGCAGAAGCACCCGACGTTCGATACCTATGTGCAGAAAAAGGGGATCGAGCTTCGCACTGCGGAGGGCAGCGCGATCCGCGCGGTGATGGCCGGCTCGGTGGCCTATGCGGACTGGCTCAAGGGGTATGGGCTGGTGATCATTCTGGACCACGCCAACGGGTTTTTCTCGCTCTACGCCCATGCCTCGAAGCTGTCGGCGAAGGTGGGAGACCAGGTCCAGTCCGGGCAGGTGATCGGCGAGACCGGAGATACAGGGATGACCGGAGAGAGTACGCTCTATTTTGAATTGCGGGAGGGGGCGGAGCCTGTGGACCCCCTGACCTGGTTGGCAAAACGGCGGTGAGATGATCCGATTCAAGGGAAAGGAATCCAGCGTTATGGAACAGCCACGGCAACGCAGAACCTGGTATCTGGGGCCGGTCGTCGCGGTGACCCTGCTCGTCGGCGTGTTGATCGGGAAAGGGTGGGAGCGGACGGGACACGCGACCGAAACTTATGAGGAGCTCAAGACGTTTTCGGAGGTCCTGACCCAGGTCCAGAAGCACTACGTCGAGGAGGTCAAGCCCAAAGAACTCGTCCAGGGCGCGATCCGCGGCATGCTCTCCACCTTGGACCCGCATTCCGCCTACATGACCCCGGATATGTACAAGGAGATTCAGGTCGAGACCAAAGGGGAATTCGGCGGGGTCGGCATCCAGATCGGGATCAAAGACAACCGCTTGGCGGTGATCGCGCCGATCGAGGGGACCCCCGCGCAGAAGGCCGGCATCAAGGCCGGCGATTTCATCACCA
>SCVQ01000127.1 GCA_004296865.1 Nitrospirota bacterium | reverse complement strand
GGTATGGAAAACAGAGGTGTGTTGATCGGGTCCATTGTATTCGTATTTGCCGCCTTCATCCTCATGATCGTGGGGCTGGTCTATGAGTCCTACAAGGCCAAGAAGCAGCGGGAACTGGTGGCCTCGATCGTGACGGAGAGCAAACCCGTCGTTGCGGTCGCGCCAAGAGACTTTTCGATGTACAAGATCGTGGTGGGCGAGGACGGGCGTGAGATGGTGCAGATTCCCGAGGGACCGTTCACCATGGGGAGCCAAGAAGGGGATCCGGATGAGGCCCCGGAGCATCAGGTGTACCTGCGCACGTTTTACATGGATAAAAAAGAAGTGACGCAGGGGGAATATGAGCGCTACGTCAAAATGACGAAGCGGGGGAAGCCTTTCGTTCCCGTTTTCGAGGACGATCAGTCGAAAATTCTCAAGCCGGATCTGCCGGCCATGGGGATTTCCTGGGCCGATGCGGAAGCCTATTGCAAATGGGCCGGTAAGCGGCTTCCCACCGAGGCGGAATGGGAAAAGGCTGCGCGAGGCGAGGGCAAGCGGCGCTATCCCTGGGGCGACGAGTTCGGCGCCGGCCATGCCAACGTGGATGGGGATGAGGATGGGGTCAAGTACCTCGCTCCGCCCGGCTCATTCGAGTCCGGCAGGAGCCCGTATGGGCTCTATGACATGACTGGAAACGTGGCCGAGTGGGTGGCCGACACCTATGATGAGCACTACTACCAAAAGGCGCCCTACCGTGACCCTCCGGGGCCGGAAGACGGCCAGCACAAAGTCATCCGCGGCGGCTCCTGGCGCGAGACCCAACACAATGCGCGACTCTCGAAGCGATTTCAGGCCAAGATGTGGCGCACCGACAGCACCATCGGCATTCGTTGCGCCAAGGACCCGGATGAAGAACCACAAGGACAACGGGGCAAGTCCTGAGCGATCCGTTCACGGTCCGATGTCGGCGGTCGAGTCGGTCATTGACCGCCGCGTGGCCTGAGGTCCCGATCCATGCTGGAAACAAAATTCAAGGTCGTGTTCTTGTTGGTCGTGCTCTTCATGGCAAGCCTGCCGGTGATAGGGATCCTCAAGGGAACCAAGCTGCCGCCCGTCGATCCGACTCTCCCGCAATCCGTTGAGCCGGCCGTGCAGCCCGCTTCGACGAATGACGCACCGCTCGACGAGGACATGGTCTTGGTCCCGGCCGGACCGTTCATCCGCGGCACCACGGTGGGCGGCTACGACGAACAGCCGGAGCGGACCATCGACCTAGACGCGTTTTCAATCGACCGTTATGAAGTGACCAATCGCCAGTACCAGGCGTTTGTGGCCGCGACAGGGCATCGCAAAGCGGCCCCGCCGTCCAGGTACGCAAAAAACACGAGCCGCACGGGAGGCGTGAACCAGCCCGCCACCTATGTCTCGTGGGAGGATGCCGACGCGTATTGCCGGTGGAAGGGCCGGCGGCTGCCGACCGAGGCGGAGTGGGAGAAGGCCATGCGGGGAACCGATGGCCGGCTCTGGCCCTGGGGCAACGAGCCGGACTCGATGGCGTCGAATCGAGCGGTGGCCAATGACGGCTACGAAGTGACGGCCCCTGTGGGGTCGTTCACGCGCGATGTCAGCCCGTTCGGGGTTGCCGATGGAGCCGGAAACGTGATGGAATGGGTGGCGGATTGGTATGCAGAAGATGCCTACCGCGACCAGGCCGACAAGAACCCGCAAGGTCCCGACCACGGAGTGTATCGAGTGATGCGCGGGGGAGGCTACACCACCAGTGGTAGTGATGCTAGAATCACGAGTCGGAACAAGATGGTGCCTGATTTTCGTGATGAAACGATCGGGTTCCGTTGTGCCAGTTCCGGTAGTGGGGAGGGAAGCGGAGCAGGCTCTACGGGGGTGAAAAAGTCATAGAAAATCAAAATAATAGAGAATCAGAAACACGGCCAAAATTATATTGACAACCATACCGGCCAAAACTATAATGTCGAAAATTTTTGAATTTTTGCTCATCCTGTGCCCTCTCAAATAGCGCTAAAGGAGAGAGCATTAACATAGAGCTAGGCGCCTGTCAAGATACGGAAGTGACGGGGTTTTGCGTTAATCATTCTTGCACGCGAGGAGAAGGAAATGGGAGCAGAAGTAGCCACACCACAGAACGATGTGAATACCAAGATCGGCAAGATGATTTTCTACATCACCTGCGCCGTGAGTCTCTGGTTCTTTTATTGGTTTGCCGGCATCCAGTGTCCTTGCTAGGCTTGGCGCACTGCGTCAGCGATCCTGGTGGGGGAGCTATGGATGTCAAGTCGGCGTCGTTAACGGGGGAGTGAAGAAATGGGCAAGACGATCATGTACGTGGTGGTGTCGGCGGTGATCGCTGTCACCTATTTTACCCTGGTTGATCATTTCCTGATGGACATGCAGGGCTTGGATTATTGGTATCTGTTCAGGAAGT
Source organism: Nitrospirota bacterium (assembly GCA_004296865.1). Taxonomy (GTDB): domain Bacteria; phylum Nitrospirota; class Nitrospiria; order Nitrospirales; family Nitrospiraceae; genus SCVQ01. The sequence continues at coordinate 356 of SCVQ01000127.1, read as the reverse complement.
AACCCATAGGCCGGAGCGGCAGACCGTGGTAAGCCGTCGCGCCGGGTGGGGCGGGAGCTTTCTTAAGAACCATATCGTGATTGTTGAGGGAGGTATCCATGGGTAGTGTAACCCGAAAGAAGACGCTGGCAGTTCTGGCGTTGAGCGCGATGATTGGGCTGATTCTTCTGCCAGTCGTTGCGGCGCTGCCTGCTCTCGCTAGCGGTGGAGAGGCACCAGCGGCCGGTGGGCCTCCGCCCGATGCGGCCAAGAAAGAGGGTGCTGCGGAGTCTGAGAAGAAGGTCGAGAAAGCGCGCGACGTCTATTACAAGACGGAGGGCATCGTATCCGGCGCGCCGGCCCCCAAGACGACGGAC
>SCVQ01000126.1 GCA_004296865.1 Nitrospirota bacterium | reverse complement strand
TACGCGTGAGCCATCTCAACAACCGTGAAACGTGACGCGTGACGCGTGACAAGTAAGCTGCAAAAAGCTCGTTCCAAATATTGCTGCTGGCTGCTTCATTGCTCGTCACCCATCACTCGTCACTTCGGATACAGTCCCAGCGACTCGTGCCACTTGGTCAAGGCCTTGAGCCTGGCTTGGGTATCGGTCGGCAACCGCAGCGGCCTACCTCGGCCATCCAGGAGGATGCCCACGGCGCCTCCCTTGACCTGGTGGGAGACCGGTTCGCCTTTGCCGTCGCCGGCGTCCACCTGTTTGGCCGGCTGCAGCGACACCTGCGCCAGCTCCTCTCTGCCCAAGGCAAACAGGCGTAACTCGCCGAAGGCCAAGGTACCGCTCTCCGGTTTGCGGCTGCCCTCAAATGTGATGGTGTAGTCGGTGCACTTCTCTCCGTCCTTGCCAAGCCCGATCGGCGCAATGCAGGTGCCCAGGTAGACCATGCAGTCACGTACGAAGACATCGGTGGCGGCTTGTTCATTGACCGTGGAGAGGACGCCGAGGTGCGGCATCATGAAGATGCTGTCCACGGACAGCGTGGTGAACCCCAGCGGTTCATAGGCATCCACCATCATGAGCATGGATTGCACGCGCCTGGGGGCATGGGACAAGATGCCCCCGCTGCCGACGATGAGGTCTAGCTTCAGCATGTCGACCAGCGTTTCTCCTGAAGCCCGCTGCTCGAAGATGTCGGAAATCGTCCGTTCCTGTTGCACGCCTTTCAAACCGGTGGCGAGCGACTTGTGGTGCACCAGTGCCAGTCTCAAGGCCTCCCGTGCGATGGCCTGTTCGATCTGCAACTCGTCCAGCGTCTGCGGGACGGTCGTCGGCCTGATCATCTTGTTCTTGATCCGGTTGCGCAGGGTCTGCTCTTCGATCGTGAAGGGGACCCAGCGCATGATGTTGTCCAGGCCCGCTTCCAGGAGGACGTTGGAGATGCTGTAGGACATTCCCAGATTGGCGCTCACGGTTCGGTTGAAGACTCCGCCGAAGACCGAGAAGACGTCCGTCGTCGCGCCGCCGATGTCGACGCCGATCAGGTTCAGATGCTCCCGGCCGGCAATGGCCTGCATGATGAGCCCGACCGCGGCTGGGGTCGGCATGATCGGCGCGCCGGCCCATTCGATCAGCTTCTTATAGCCTGGCGCCTGGGCCATGACGTGTTCCAGGAACAAGTCGTGGATTTTCTGGCGGGCCGGCCCAAGGTTTTCGCGTTCCGGTACGGGACGGAGGTTGTCGGTGACGACCAAGGCCGTCTTCTCGCCCAGGATTTCCGTGACCCGCTTCCGGGCATCCTTGTTCCCGGCATAGATCAAGGGCAGTGAATAGGTCATGCCCAGCCTGGGATGCGGCTCGGCCGCTGCGATGTACTCGGCCATCTCCACCACGTGGGTCACGGTGCCGCCGTCCGTCCCGCCGGACAGCAGGATCATGTCGGGGCGCAGCGAGCGAATCCGCTCGATCTTCTCATGGGGCAGACGCCCGTCATTGGCGGCGAGTACGTCCATGACGATTGCGCCGGCTCCCAACGCGCAGCGCTGCGCGCTCTGGCCGGTGATGTTCTGCACGACGCCCGCCACCATCATCTGCAACCCGCCCCCTGCGCTGCTCGTCGAGACGTAGATGTCCACGCCGGTCTTGGCCTGACCGTCATCCCCACGGCTTGGCGTGATGATGCGATCCCCTTCCAGTATCTTGCGGCCCGAGAGTTCCTCCACTTCGGCAATCGCGTTCAGCACCCCGCGCGTCACGTCCTCGAAGGGAGCCTCCACGGTCGTGGGGGCTTCCCCGCGGAACGTCTGGCGGTACTCCTCTCCGATCTTCTCGATCAGGATGGCCTTGGTGGTGGTGCTGCCGCAGTCGGTGGCAATGATGACCGAGAGAGGCTGGGCCGGCTGACGCTGGGTTGGTTCAACGGGCGCGGCGATCATCGAGGCTCTGTCTTTCCGGAAGCGGCTTTCGATTCGATGAGGGCGATCAGGCGGGGGATGGCGTCGCGCCGTTCGAGCAGATGCGCCGCCCGCTCGATCTCACGTGCATCACAGGCAAGATCAAGAATGGGGGCGAGAAAATGGAGCGCTTGGCTACCGAGGAAATTCATCGGTCCGGCTGATTCGAGAAACAGCATGGCTGGGTCAGCCATGCGTCTGTTGACGATAACGGTTGCGACTTTGTTTAAAAGAGCCACATCCTCGTCCGAAAGTGGTTGCCCTTCTGGCTCTATGGCAAAGGCATGCCTAAGGCCGGCTCGCAACCTGTTGATCCTCTGGGCCAGATGTGCTTTGACGCTGGTGGTCATCAGGAAGAAAGTCCAAGAAATTCAGCGATGATGGCATTATAGGGAGGGGTCAGAGGAGAGTCAATTAAGCCAACGATGTTATGGCTGACAGACGGATGGGACTGGTGGCCTGGTTGCTCCCCTGTGCTCGCAGAAAGTGAGATGGGAGGACACCCTATTGGTCCTGTGCTCCCGGAGCGCGCGGCCTCAGAAGGCCCTCGCTCGACGGCCGCAGTGGGACCAACAGGGTGTCCTCCCAGGAGTGAAGGATGTCACAGACGATGTGCGCAGTGATGGGTTCACATCATGAGGCCGTACACAAGACAACCTTTGCCTTGCATTGACTAGGTGTAATAAAGGCGCAACGGGCGTGGCTGCGGCAAGTTGTGTCCCGCCCCCCCTCCGGCGATGGGCGTCAAAGCTCCCGCCTGAGCTTCTTAAAGAGGTGGCGTGACATTGCCACTTGATCGCTCTAATATACTGGCTGGCGGTCATTGAAACTGGATCGAGAAATATCCTAACTGAGACCGTGCAGTATCTTCATTAATTATGCCCTTGAAAGTGCGTCACGCTAACCTGATCTTTGTCGTCTTCATCGTGGCGCTTGGACTCGTCGGGGGTCTGCTGGGGCACTCGCTTGCGCGCTATCCGAAGCTCGAGACCTTTAAGCTTCTCAACATCGTTGGCCTCGTCTACGACCTACTGGGAATAATTGTTCTTTCAGAGGTTGTTGCCAAAAACGAGAGACTCAAGGCGTTCATGGTTAAGTGGGTCGCCGGGTTTCTCATATGGGCCCAGTCGGTCGTTCCGCTCGGGGCACTCTTCGGAGCCTGGGTTGGAAGCTCATTGCCATCTTCAAGCGTTGCGGTCGGTTTCTTCGCATCATTCTTTGTATACTCTGTCTTTGTGCTCACAGTCATCGACTCGACAGTGTTCTTTCCGAGGCTGGCTCGGTTTCAGAGTCTGTCTTTTCGCACACGTACGTTTGGGCTGGTGTTACTCATCACGGGTGTCTTCATACAGCTCGTGGCAGCGTTCAAAGATCTCAACGCATGATTACGGACATAATCCTTCATTGCAACGGACAGCCTTCGGCGTCCGCTGAATTCAAATAGCTGGTTGCAGAAATAGGGACCGCTGCTTTTGGAAGTCCTGTCAACCAATCAACTAAGTCCAGCCATAAGATGTGGACAGGTCTACAAGCGGCCTGTCCACATTCCACTTCTCTCTTTTGCCTTGGCTGGAATAAAGGCACTTCATTTGGAGGGCGGCTGGTTGATCCTAACCTGCGCATCTCGTTAGCCGGATTTCTGAACAGTACTTGCTGCTGGCGGGATGCCCCTGTTGGTCTCACTGCGGCCGTCGAGCGAGGGCCTTCTGAGGCCGCGCGCTCCGGGAGCAAAGGACCAACGGGGTATCCTGCCAGCCCTTTTCTTATCAGGATACCTGCTGCTCGGCGTGGTAGGAGCTGCGGACGAGAGGTCCCGATTCGACGTGGCGGAAGCCGAGAGCTAGTCCTTCGGATTTGAAAGCCGCGAACTCGTCTGGATGGTAGAAGCGGGAAACCGGCAGGTGTTGCTTACTGGGTTGCAGGTACTGCCCAATGGTCAGGATATCGCAGCCGACTGACCGCAAATCTCGCATCACTTCGCGAATTTCTTCTGCCCCCTCCCCCATACCGACGATCACCCCAGACTTGGTCCTGGCCCCTGCCTGTTTCGCCCGTCCAAGCAACTCGATGGACCGGTCATATTTGCCCTGGGGTCTGATGGAGGGGAACAGACGGCGGACCGTTTCGATATTGTGGTTCAGGATGTCCGGCCTTTCGGCCACGACAGCCGCCAGGGCTGCTTCACTGCCTTCGAAATCCGGGATCAGCACTTCGACCGTGCAGGTCGGGATGAGACGTTTGATGTGGCTGATCGTCTCGGCGAAGATCGCGGCGCCGCCGTCCTCCAGCTCATCGCGGTTGACCGAGGTGATCACGACGTGTTTGAGCCCCAACGCCTGAACGGCCTGGGCCACGCGGAGGGGCTCCTCCCGATCCAATTCCAATGGACGTCCGGTGGTTACCGCGCAATAGTGGCAGCGGCGGGTGCAGATATCGCCGAGGATGAGAAAGGTGGCGGTCCGGTTGTTCCAGCACTCCCAGACGTTCGGGCAGCGGGCTTCCTCGCAGATGGTGTGGAGAGCCAGCTTGTCCATGATCTGCTTGATGTCTTTATAATCAGGTCCCTGGCTGATCTTGACTTTGAACCAGGGAGGGAGTCGTCGTTCCCGCTCGTGCAGGCGAGGCTCCTCGCGCTGGCCTGCCCGCCCCACTTCCTGAAGAGGGATGAAGGTCATCGCAGGATCTCCGGTTCGAGGAGGGCTTGGGGATGTTCCATGACGCGTTTGAACTCTCGCAGGAATTTTGCCGCCCGCACTCCGTCCAGCGCACGGTGGTCGCAAGACAGCGTCACCTTCATGCGGCGGCCTGGCACGATCCCGCCGGCCTCGGCGACCGGTACGGTCCGGACGGCTCCGACCGCGAGCGCCGCCGCTTCGGGCGGCATCAGGACGGCGATAAAGTTCTCCACGTCGAACATGCCGAGGTTGGAAATGGAAAACGTGGCGCCCGTATACTCCTGCGGTTGAAGCCGCTTGGTCCTCGCCCGCTCGATCAACTCATGCAAATCGGTCGAGATATTGTTCAGCGTCCTGGGACCGCAATCGCGTAGGACGGGAGAGATGAGGCCGTCCTCCAGCCCCACGGCCACCCCGATGTCGATCGTGGCATGCTGCCGGAGCCGGTCGCCGGCGTAGGAGACGTTGATCTCCGGATGGCAGGTTAGGGCCAATGCGGTTGCCTTGACGAGCATCGCCGTCATGCTGGGGTGTTCGCGGCGGCTTTCTTTGAACCGGGCGCGTAGTTTCTCCGCCTCGTCCATTGCAATCTCGGTCGTGAGGTAGAAGTGGGGGACCGGCGCCTTGCTCTGGGTGGTGGCGCGAGCAATGGCTTTCCTCATCTGACTGAGCGGAATATCCGTGCCAGCTCGGGGCGTGATATCAGCAACGGCGGCGATGACGTCCTGCTCGACAATGCGCCCGCCAGGCCCGGAACCCTTGATCATCGACAGGTCAATGCCCCGTTCCGCCGCCATCGTCCTGGCGCGGGGTGACACTTTCTGGCGAGGCTCTTCGTCGCTTGAAACGGCGGCCTGGGATGAAGGAGCTTCAGTTGTTTGAGTGGAAGAGGGAGGGGTCGCCTGAATCGAAGGGCC
>SCVQ01000125.1 GCA_004296865.1 Nitrospirota bacterium | reverse complement strand
AACATGCCCTACGCGAAGAAAAAGCGGTTGATCCGGCGTCTCAAGGAGGTGGACGCCGATCTTGTCGTCGTGGATGTCGGGGCCGGCACCAGTTACCACGCGTTGGACTTCTTTCTGATGGCCGATCTGCAGCTGGCCGTGGCCACCCCGGACCCCACCTCCGTGCTGGATTTGTATCGCTTCATCAAGCTGGCGGCCATCCGACGCGTGCTCTCGGCGTTTCTGGCGCGCGACGCCATGGCCGACGCGCTTTCCGACCGGGACTTCAGCAGCGTCGAAGAAGTCCTGGAGGTGGCCGGCAAGACCGACGCGGCGGGCCGGGCCCTCGTGGAGGAAGCCCTGAAGAGTTTCCGCCCCTGCCTGATTCTCAATCGGGTCTCCGGACGCTCGCGGGTCAACACGCTGCAGCTCAGGAAATTGCTTCAGGAATACGTCGGAGGGGATCTGAGCGTGCTGGGCGACATTCCAGACGACGAGGCCGTGGAGCGGTCGGTCCGCAGCTTCCTTCCCGTCGTCGACCAGGCACCGGGATCGCCGGCCGCCGCCGCCTTCAACCGCATCGCCGATGCGCTCGTGCTCCAGTTGAACGAACCGGCTGCGCCGCAGCCCGGCTAGACGCTGCTGAGCCGACGGCTGCGCAGTTGTTCCGCCTGCACCTTCAAGACATGACGGATGAGACACTCCCGGTCCTCCGACCTGATGGAGGCAAAGCGCGTCGCCAGGGTGTGCCCGTCTCCCGCCTGCTTGGGGGGAATGACTCGGATGACCTCCACCTTCGCCAGAATCGGCACGAACGGGGGCAGGATGAGCCGGATGTCCAACTGGTCCTTTTCCCGGAACGGCCGCTCGGTTTGAAAAGCAAGCCCGCCGCCGCTGACGTTGACGTCGGTCAGTCGTGGCATCGCCAGGGCCTGCGGGCTCATTTTGGCGAGGGTCTTCAGGACCAGCGCCATGACCCAGTCCAGCTTCGTCAGCCACGGCCGCAGCACGGTTTCCGTCTCGTTGGTCGGTGCGCCGGCAAACAGCTCCATCGTGGGCCTGGCGATGAAGGCGGCGATCGCGTCCTCCATCTGTTGATCGGTCTCGCAACGCAGGGCCTGCGGCACCTCCCCCACAAGATTGTACTCGAGCAAGAGCTTGTCGTTGATGCGGACAAGGTCCCGCCGTTCATCACTCTGGCTTGCGGTGTTCTTCCCCATCGACGTCACCAGACATTCGCGGTGGCGGCCGGTGCGCTTTGGGCGCAGAGCGCGGCATCGGCCACCAAGGCCGCAGCCGGACGGGCCGCTTCCACGCGATTCCGCCCGCTCGACTTCGCCTGATAGAGCAAGGTGTCGGACAGGGCCACAAATTCATCCATGGTCCCGACCTGCGGATCGGGAATCTGTGCGACCCCCATGCTGACGGTCAGGCCGATCCGCGAGCCGTTGACCGTGAAGACGTGCCGCTCGATCGTCTCCCGGATGCGGGTGGCCAGGATCAAGGCCTGCATCGCATCGGTACGGGGCAGGATGATCGCAAACTCCTCGCCGCCGAACCGCGTCACGACGTCCACGGAACGGACGGCCTGACCGAACAAGGCGGCCACTTCCTTGAGCAGCCGGTCTCCGACCGGATGGCCGAAGCGGTCGTTGATCCGCTTGAAATGGTCCACGTCGGCCATGATCAGGCACAGCGGCGTCCGATACCGCTCGGCTTCCTTGAACTCGCGGGCGAGGATGTTCGAGAAGGCCCGCCGGTTCAACAGATTGGTGAGGCCGTCCGTCATGGCGAGGTTCTGGACCTGGCTGTGCGTATGGGCGTTCCGAATCGCCAGGGACAGCGACGTCACCACGGCCTTGATCAACTCCACCTGATAGGCATCGAACGGCTCCCCCTGCATGCGCTGCAGGCGAATCAGCCCCATCCGCTCCTTCGCCACCATCAGCGGGACCTCCAGCGTTTCAACCGGCCAGACCAGCAGCCGGTGCACGGGCTGCTCCGACGCGCCGGCCGACTTCTTCTTCCTCCGGCGCTCCCTCCCGAGGCCGTCGTCCGCCGCCAGCAACGCCTGACGAACCTGCTCCACCAGCCCCTCGTCGATGGAGCCTGAGGCATGAACCCATACGCGTCGCGGCTGAAACCACAGGAGCCCGAGCACGTCCACCTTGAGAATCTTCGTCAGCCGCTCCCCGACCATCCGCACGATCTCATCCGCGTCCAACGTGCCGGCAAAGGCCTGGCTGAGCTCGTTCAGCAAAACCAAGTTGTGATTCCATCGTTGCAAGCCGTCTCGTTCGCGCGAGAGGTTTTCGTTTGCCGTTTTCAGCTTGTCGGAGAGCTCACGGACCTGGACGAACGAGCGGCGGACCTCCAGGCCCTGCCGGAGCGCGTCTTCCAGCCGGCCCGGGTTGACCGGATTGGTGAGATAGTCGAATGCGCCGGCACGCAGCAGTGCGGCGGTTCGTTCGGCGCCGAGATCGGGGCCGATCAGAATCAAACAGGCATCACAATGGCGTTCCCGCAACCGGTGTAAGAGGGGCAGGGTGCTGTCGCCCTGTTCCTGAACGTGGCAGAGCACCGCCTCGGCGGATTGGTGGGGCACCTGGTCGAGGAGTTCATCTTCCGTTGCGACGGGCCACGCGTCATAGCCTGCCCGCGCCGCTCGCAAATGAAGGGCCTGGCGCAGGTCTGCGCATGCGCTCAACACAAGGACACGGATGGGATCGGTTGTCGTGGTTCTCATGGAACCCTCCCTTCGCGCCGACCAGGCGCGGGTTGGCGCAGGCAATTTGTTCCCTGCGCCGGGGAAGGGTTCAAGGAGCGTGCCAGACAACGCAGACAGGAAATATCGCCGCCGGCCTGCCCAGAGTCTGATTCCCATCAAGGCAGAGGCCGCCGGCATGGTGAAGGACTGCGGCGCGGGGTAATATTTGCCGGGCGTTGAGCTTCCTATGGACCCGGCGGCGCATGAGAGGCGTGGTCTACCCTGTCTCATGGCCTGGGCTCAGCGACCGGTACTGCGTGGATCCGGCTTCTTGACCTGATGTTTGTCGGGGTTTCTCAGGAGACGCGCCTCTTCCGAGATGGAGACCCGATCGTCCTCGGAAGCTGGCTGATCGGAGTGAGACGGGCTGGACGTATCGAGATTCAGGACGCGCTGGTAGGTCCGCACCAAGTTATGAATCTGGCCGAAGTCGATGCCCATGGCTCACCTGCAAGCTAAAAACAACAAGCGACAGCCTCTGTTGCGCAGGGTGTCACCGGCTCCCCCCCGACTCCCCTAGGCTTGAGCGCTCATCGAGCTATCACCCTGACGGCCGAGGCCCCCGTAGCCGGCCAGGGCTGCACTTCCCTTGGCGATCGCGCCGAGTGAGGCCTGCGTCTGCCCGACCCACTGTTCGATCCTGCGTTGATTGCGATCGGAACGACCCAGCGCCTCGCGCATCACCTGACCGAGCCGCACCAAGGCCGCCTCATCCTCGGCCGAACCTGTCCGTGGCGTCACCTCACCCCAGACGGCTTCGAGTTCCCTCAGCAAAACGGCCGAGTCCTGAGCAACGGTTTCCACCGCCTCGACATCCTCCTGCTCGATGGCGGCCGCTCCCGTCTCCATCAAGGCGATAAACCGTCGGTATCGTTCCTCAAGCTGAGAGAGTTCCATCGGTGCTCCTTACGCTTTGATGGCCAGACCGGCCGGTTCCGACGCCCCACGATAGGCCGCAGCCCCCGCTCTCGCAGCCGACGCCGCGGCCGCGGCCGCCGTCTTGGCCTGGTTGGCGATCTCCACCCAGGCTTCGCGAAAGTCCGAGAGCATCGGCAACACCTTGTCGAGGCGTTCGGGCTTTCGTTCCAAATTTCCCTTGACGAGTTCCTCGTGCATGAAGAGGTAAAGGCGGTCCAGATTCACCGCCACTTCCCCGCCATCTTGCATGTTCAGAGACTTGCGCAGTTCCGCCAGGATCGCCAGCGCCCGATAGAGGGCGATGCCGGAAGCCAGGTGATTGCCTTTGACCATCTCCTGCGAGGCATATTTGATGCGCTGGATCGCGCCATCGTAGAGCAAGACAATTAACTCGACAGGATCGGCAGAGCTGATTTGGTCGTGTTGATAAGGATTCGCGCCGGAATGATTTGTCATGTTCCCCTTTATTCCACTATCATTTGAGTCCTGTTGAGAACGACGGAAGCTTGCTCATTTGATTGGTCAGATAATTGCTCGACGCCTGAAACTGCGCCATAATGCTCTCGAGTCGGACCAATTGCTTGCGCAATCGGTCACCCTCATTGGTCGCCTGCTTGTTGATTTTATCGATGCTTTTAGATAGCTGGTCAATGCTCCCTTGCAGACCGGTAGTCTTGGCTGTAAATATGCCGGATTTGGGATCGGTGAAACTGCCGAGTTTGGCCACTAACTGATCGCCGACTCCACGCGAGACGGCGATCGTCCCGAAGAGCCCCGTCGACGACGTTTCCGAACTGATGCTCAAGCCGTTCTCGGCAAACCCGGAACTGCTGCTCAAGACCTTGCCCGTTCCCGTCGCCGGGTGGTTGTTGATCGTTCCGGCAATGTCCACTCCTTGGGCCGTCCGCATCGTCGTGCCAATCCCGGTCTGGGTCGCCCCCCCCTGGTCGGAGGCGACGGTGAAACGAATGTCCTTGCCGTAGTCGGTCGAGGTGATCTTGAGCTTGCCGCTGAGGTTATCGTTGGAGGCCGAGAGCCCGACTTTCTGCGTCGCAAAGGCGCTGTTCAACGCGCTGACCACATCGTTGATCTTCGATCCTGCCGTCAAACTCACATTGAAGGACGTGGTCGTCGGCGATGCGGCGGTGTAATTATTGCTGTAGGTGAAAGACAAGACTTCAGGATTGGTCAGACCGGTCGATGAAATATTCGTCATCGTGACATCCGACGACCCGCCCAGAGCGGCTTTCATCGGAGCGACCGTGATATTGATGCCATAGGTGCCGGCGGAAGTCTTGTCGGTCAAACTCGAGAAACTAATAGCCGTATTGCTGGGCGTCCCGATACCCAGAAACAACCGTTTGACTCCATCCGGGTCGGAGGAGATCGCCGCCCCCAACACACCATCATTGACCGTGAGCTTGCCGGTTTTTGAATCGGAGGTGATCCCGATTTGTGAAAGATTCATCTTGCCGGTTATCAATCCCGGAATGCTGCCACTGATGACATTTTTAAGAACCCTTTGGACGGCGCGGAGCGAGGAATCGGCCAGCAACGTCCCGGCTTTTTTGGTCTGGGGATCATACTTGAGTTGATCCGCCAGAAACGCAGTGACGTCATTATAGGAGTTGACGAAGTTCTTGATCTTGTCGCTGAGGCCGCTCGTGTCCGAAGCCACATTGAGCGTCACAGAGTTGGTGGCGTCCACTTGCGTCAAATTGAGCGTCACGCCTTGGAGCGCATCCGTGATGGTATTGGACGATCGGGTGACCGTCGTGTTGTCGATCTTCATGACCGCGTCCTGGGCGGCTTGCAGGGTCGGATTGTAGACGTTCACGGTAAATGCATCGCCGACGGCCAAAGTACCGGCGCCGAAAGCGATCTGCACCCCTTCGTTCGCAGTTGCGTTGCCGTCAACGGCCGTCAGCGCCGCAGGGGCCACGATGCCGGCGCCCGCTGTGCCGGTGCCGGCCGTGGAACTGTAAGCCGCGCCGCCGAAGCCCAAGTAGGTCATGCCTCCGTCGATCGAGTACTTGTAGGTGGCGACCCCGGCCGCTCCCGCAGAAACCATCTTCACCAGAAATGTCTTGTTCGTCGTGCCCGTATAGGTATTGCCGGCATTGGACGAAACCGTTCCGGCAAAGCTGTTGGTCGTAGCGGCATAAGCGGCTTCGACCTTCTTATTGGTAAAATCGAGCGTCGTGTTATTGTTCGTGATCGTGATCGCGTTGGCGGCGCCGGGGGTATTGGCGGTGAGGACCAGACGATAGGGTGTGGATCCGGCCCCGGCATTGACGATGGAGGCCGTGACCGACCCTCCGGACGAATTGATGGCATCCCTCAGACCTTGCAAGGTCGTGGTGGCATCCACGGTGACACTATACACGGTTCCGGTGCTGCCGACTTTGAATTGGAACGTTCCGGCCCCGCCGGCAATCGCCGAGATGTTTTGATCCGCTACCCCCTGCGAGGCCATCTTAGCCGCTTGCGCCAACTGCAGGACGGTGAGGGAATAGATGCCGTTCGTCGCGGTACTGTCGGTGGAAGCGGAAAGCAGCGAATTGCCGGTCGAGGTCTTGGTGACGCTGGCTGTCTTCGTGTTGAAATTGGCCGGATTGTTGACGGACGTGGCGACGGCCAGGAGCGTCGAAACTTTTGTGCTGAGAGACAGGAGGCCGGAAATCTGTTGCTGGTAGGCCACCTGCTTGGCCTGCAACCGGAGAATCGGCTGACGCGCAGCATCTTGGACCTGGGACACGAGCTGGTCGTAATTGATGCCGGAAGCAAGCCCGGTCGAAGAAGTAATGCCCACAACGTCCTCCGTCATGAGCCTTGTCGGCATCTTTTTGAAAAACTTGAGCCCGGTCCGCGTTAGGCCAGGGTGTCCACGTGCCTACTGATCAGGTTCCTGATGACTTTTGCGGCGATGCGCATCTCCTCAGACGGGATTTCCCGGATCACCCGTTGGGTATCGCGGTCCACGATGACGGCAATCACCTCGTGGGTCCCATCGTCCACGCGCAACGTGATCCCGTAGGTCGGCAGGTCGATTTTGGGAGCCGGAGTCGGCTCGGCGCCGGTCGTTTGAACAGGTTGCACCGATCGCTCCTGCCGGACCGGCGAGGACTTCGCAAGCACCACGTCCACTCCTGGATCCATGTTCGTAATCATGGGGTCACCTCATCCCAGGTGGGGGGACGCGGAGTTCCGCGTCCCCCCAGCCTGTCGCTTACCGCTGCAAGAGCTGCAGTGCGATCTGCGTCGAGGAGTTGGCCTGAGCCAGGATGGCCGTGCCAGCCTGGACCATGACCTGGTTCCGCGTATACTTCGCCGTCTCAAAGGCGAAGTCGGCGTCCCGAATGCGGGATTCGGCTGCCGTCTGGTTTTCCGCCGACGTCTGCAAGAATTGACCCGTCAGTTCCACCCGGTTCTGCAAGGCGCCGACGTCGCCGCGGGCCTTGTTGAGCTGGGTCAGCGCCGCATCAATTGAGGTGATGGCGGTGTTCGCGCCGTTCTGCGTGGTCAGGTCAATCAGACTCACCGAGTTCGTCAGATCGGCTGCGTACGGCGTGGTGGTGCTCGCCGAGCCGATGTTGGTCGTGGTTCCGCCGAAAGTCACGTCGCTTTGGGACTTGAACTGGACCGACGAACGGTACTCGTTGACGCCGACCGCGACGCCAGTGATGGTATTGGCATTCGCGCTGGCGCTGTATACCGAGATGTTCCGGCCGTCTGTGGCCGTCAGCACCAGGTAGCCGCTGGAGTTCACGCTGGCGGTGACCCCCGTTTGGGAAGTCTTGGCGTTGATCGCCGCGCGCAGCGCCCCGTTGCCGTCGCTGGCCGTGATTCCGGATGTGGCGGTGATCGCCACGTTGTTGATGATCAGGTCGTTCGTCGAGAGCCCGCCCGCGCCCACCGCCGCGGCCTGCGAGTAGTTGTTCGCCAGGGCCGTCGCGGTCACTCCGGACTTGCTCTGCACGCTGTTGATGGCCGCTGCCTTTGCAATGGCGCTGGACTGGCCATTGTACGTGCTGATTTCGCTCGAAGCGTTCCCGGATCCGACGACCTGGCTCGCCAGCCCGAAGTTGCTCAACATGGAACCCACCGACACACCTGCGGCGCCGCTGTAGGCCAGCCTGATGTCAGTCCCCTTGGCGGCGACCAAGACATAGGTGGATCCGTCGTTGTTGATCCGGGCGGTCACGTTCGTGATTCCGGCTGCGTTGACCTTCTGCACAAGTGCCGATACGAACGCGCTGTTCGTGCTGTACAGGTTGATGACAGAGCCGGTCACGCCCACAGAAATCATCGACGTGCCGCAGCCGTTCGCGAGGCTGGTGATGGCCGTGCCGTTGATGTACAGGGCGCCAGTTCCGGCCGCCAATTCGTAGGCGATATTCGACGTGCTCGCCGAGGCGGCCGAGAAGGACATGGCCGCTTCCGAAAGACCCGCCCCCGCCGAGGTCAGGCCGCTGCCCAAGGCGATCGAGGTGGCGCCGACGCCGGCTGCCTTATACTGCAGTTCCAGCACCGACACCTGGTCGTCGGTCGTGGTCGTGGCCCCGGTCAACTGCCCGTTGAGCGTGAATTGGCCGGCCGTAATGTTGGCGAACCCGCTCTGCCCGGCCGCGCCGGTTGAGCCGATCCCGCTGGCAATAGCGACCGAGAAGGCCGCGAACTTCCCGAGCTGTGACGACCGAAGGTCGCCCAGCGAGAAGGAGATCGTCTGGTCTGCGTTCGCGCCCACCTGAATTTTCGCCGTCGTGAAAGACCCATCCACCAGCGTCGCGCCGTTGAACTGAGTCGTTTTGGCCATCCGATCCAGTTCCGCGACAAGCAGCGATCCTTCCGCCTGTAACGCGGTTCGGTCGGAGGAGGTATTGGTATCGCTGGCGGCCTGCACCGCCAATTCGCGCAACCGACCAAGGATGTTGGTCGCCACGCCGAAGGCGCCTTCCGCCGTCTGCACCAGCGAGGTCGCATCGCCGACGTTCCGGACCGCCTGGTTCAAGCCCCGCGCCTGAAAGTTCAATTTGTTGGCGATCGAAAGACCGGCCGCGTCATCGGCGGCCCGGTTCACCCGGAGACCTGACGACAATCGCTCCAATGACTTGGCCAGCGCGGAGTTGTTGAGGCCCAAGTTACGCTGTGCATTCAAACTTGCGAGGTTGGTATTGACTGTGAGTGCCATCGTGGAATCCTCCTTGAATGATTAGCTGCCGGTCCTAATTCGGCCACGGCGTCCTTGCCGCGGCCCTCATTGTGATGCACTGTGATTGCCCAATCTTCCGCTGGACGTCCGGGGGGCAAAGACTGCGCACCTCCTTTCGTTGCTGTCCCGGAATGTCCTGTCAGGCATGGTTATCGGCAGCCGATCCGGAGGACTTGAGAAGGACTCTAAAGATGAATCGAGGTATGGCGACTGGCGTTCGTTGCTGTCCATTGCTGGACGCAAACGACCATTCACTGAGTGGATGCTAGCTCAACGCGAGGATGTTGGCGGCAAGGTATCGTTCGGCAGACAGCGTAGAATCGTAACTGTAGAATAGAACCAAGACCCGCCCTTTCTCCAGATTGAGAAAAGCTGGATAGCCGGCCTCGAACTCATGGCTGTACCGGTGCCCCAGCGGGTCTTCCAAGAGCTGGTGTCGGGACCAGGTCAGCCCTCCGTCATCGCTGACGCTGATCCCGACGCCCGGCTCGTTCAGACTTTGCGGGTTACCGAGGTGATTGCGATAGCCCAGAATCACTTCTCCGGATGGCCCCAGGTGCAACGATGGAGACGTGCCCCAGAGCGGCATGGCTTGCGGCACCGACCAGGTTCTCCCTCCGTCGGATGAGATCGAGCGGTATAAGTCCCGCTTGCGTCCTTCGACCCCCTGCTGGCGCAGGACGGCAAGAACCCGGCCGTCCTGAAGTTCTACAAGGGTCGCTTCGTTGAAGCCGGCACAGTGCACAGTCTCGTCAGAAGTCAGGCGTGAGGCATCAGACGGAGGAATCACCGGATCGGGATCATAGCCGATGGTGACATGTTCTCCCCAGGTCCGGCCTCCGTCCCGAGACCGGATCAATCCGCTCCGCCAGGCTTCATCAGGCACCCGCTTGCCCCAGATCGGGCAGAGCAGGTCCCCGTTCGAGAGTTCGATGATCTTGCCGTAGGCAAAGGGCTCGCACACGTCGGTGACAATCGGCATCGGGTCGGACCAGGTGATACCATGATCTCGGGATTGTAGAATGAATAAGTCCGCTTCGTGCTGATCCCACTTGCGTGTTAGCTTGGCGTCGCAGCAGGGATAGAGGAGCGTGCCGTTCCTGAGCGTGCTCAGACCAACCGACAAGTTGATGCAGCCGTCCGGTTTCTTGGAACGTACCATTAGAACGGGGGTGTCCCACGTCCGGCCTTCGTCCGTCGAACGCAGCACGTAGGCCTCGCCGCCGGGTAGGCAATCGAACTGCGTGCAAAAACTGACGAGGAGATCGCCGTTTCCGGCCCGGGTGAGCCCTGGGAAGAGCGCTGCCTCCCCGCCCTGATGCACGACGAATTTGTCGAGGACCGTCAGGCGTGAGGCGTGAGGCGTAAGAGGCAAGTCGTCAGGCTCGGGGGGGGCGACTGTTGCCGGTGTTCGGTTTTCGTTTTCTGGAACGAATGACTGAAGACTGATCACTGTGCACTCCTTGTTTACGCCTCACGTTTCACACCTTACGCCTACTGTGTGCTGCAGACCATCTCGACCTGCTTCCGGTACATCGCTACGATCTGGGGAAGCAACTCCTTACGGTCCGGGTTCAGGCGCATGACATTTTCGTAACAAATGCCGGCTTCGGCATAGGCGCCACGCTCCAAATAAAGCTGCGCCAGTTTCTCGCAGGATTCTGCGTCGTCAGGCTCCAGCAAAAATGCTTCTTGAAAGAACTGCTCCGCCTGCCCTTTGTGCCCCTGGTCGAGTGTGAGCAGCCCCAACTCTTTAAACAGATCGGCCCGCTTGGGATCCAAGGCCAGTGCCTGTTCCCAGGCCTCGACAGCACCCTCCGTATCGCCATGTTTAAGCCGTGCATGGCCCAGCTTGGCGTAGATCTCGGCGGTCGGCTGCTGCTCGACTGCCTGCTCCAGCTTTGAGACCGCCCGCTGATAATCTTTCGTCCGGTAATAAAACCACCCGGATTCCTCAAGGGATTCCTCTCGTATTTTTCCGGCGAATTCAGCCTTCAAACGTGCGGTGCGTTCTTCCCAGGACTGGTGCTTGGCCTGGGCTTCCTGCATCAAGCCGTCCAGCTTCCGATCCGACCGCATGAGGCGCTGCAGCCGTTCCAGTGCATCGAGCGCCTCCCGCGTTCGGTTCCCATCCAAGTACAGACGGGTCAACAACTTGAGCGCCGGAACATGGTCAGGATCGCGGGTCAAGGCTTCCTCGACCGACTGGAGAGCCTCCCGCCTGTCTTCAATCTTGCTGTAAGCCAGCGCCCGCTGATACCAATCATCCGCCGTCGCGTCAGCCAGAAGCGGCAGAGCCTTCAATTCCTGTGCACGCTTCAGCCGGTGAATGAGGTGCTCCAGCGGCTTTTTGAAAATATCGGCGGCTTTGGACACGCTTGGATAATAGACGGCTGCCCGCTCCACCTGCCTTGTGATCTTCTGATCGATATCCTCAATCTCATCGATCGTCGCTACCATGTGCTGCACCATGTACAACTCCAGCGCATAGTTCTGTTCACCCATCAGGTGCAGCGCGCGCCCGTGACTGTCCATCGCCTGGGTCAATTTTTCGGCGAGGACCGACAGCTTGACGAACTGATCGTCGTCCATCTCGCCCTTGTCGATCTTTTTTTTCAGCTTGCGCGCCACGCCTAGGATTTCCCCGCACTCTTTTTTGACCAGCCCCAGTTCCGCACTGATAAATTCCATGTCCCGCAGCAGCTCGTCCATTCGCACGGCCTCGGGCTCCTCGCTGGCGCGCCGCAGTGCTCCCTTAATGTCCATCGACGGGAGGTTGCAGTATTCCTCGATCACTTCGCGCAGGCGCATCGGGTGCGCCCCTTGCTTCTTGGCTCCGGCCTCGGTGGCGTCGATGATCGTGGCCTGGGTGTCTTTGAAGGCTTTTTCAAAATGGTAGATGGCGTGTTTGAACGAGGTCATCGTGCCGACCGGTTCGCCGAAAATGTCCTCGATCATCTCCATTTCGGACATATCGATATGCCACAGCGACAGATCGCCGGCATGCACTTGCTTCCGGGGAAACGCCAGGTCCTGCCCGATGAAAACAAGGGGGTCGCACCCCATATGCCGGGCCAGAAAGAAAGACAGATGGGCCACCGTAGTACCGCTCGGCACACTTCCTTTGTTATCCACATACTGCATCAGCCAGTTGGGAACACGGTTCGGCACCCACGAGGAGGTGAACTTTGGCCCCTGAAAGGCGCGGATGCTTTCGTAATAGCCTCCGGGGTGGTACACAAGCGAAATATCCTGATCAATGGGGACGTTTTTGAATTTCTCGAAGTTTATTTTGTTGAAGTCGATGGTCGTGACGATGTCGGGCTTGATCCCGAGGGGTAACAGCAGACGCAGGGCTGTGTCCACTGAGATGATGACGGCGCGCCCGTCCAATTCACGAAGCAAGTGGACATTTTTCTCCAAGGAAGGGCCGGCGGCGACAAGAATCGCCGGCCGTCCTTTAAAAAGGTTCTCCAAACGCTTGACCCCGGCCGACTGCAGCACCTCCGGAAAGTTCAGCAGGATGCTGTCCATCATCAATCGTCCGGCCTTGAGCACCGTGTTTCTGTTGAGGATGAGTGCGCGGTGCTCGTTTTGCGCGATCTCCTTGAGTCGTTCGTACTTCTCCGGATGTAACTGGGACGACGGCCCGTACAAGATGACATCCACTTGGGCGGTCATGCATTGGGTCGAGAGCTTGTGAATCCACTCCTGAAGCGGAATGTCCGAGCCGACCAGGACTTTGATGTAGTCAGAGTCGAGGACCGCGGACAGATCCACCTGCCGCAGTGCCGTTTTGAGAACGGCCGGATCTACTTCGCAAATAATGATCAGGTGTTTCTTTGTGGACTTCCTGGCCAATTCCAGGGCCAAATATCCTAATCCGAACCCAAGCAGGACCGAGGCGTTTCCGGCCTTCATTTCCTGTTTTTCAGCCGAGCGCTGAGCGCTGCCGATGGGGTCCTCCATGTTGTGCAGCAGCACTTTCTCGCCGGACGGAAGTGTCACCCGCGCGGTCGGGACATCCGGCTGATGGGAGGGGAGCACCTCGATCTGGCTACAGTCCAGGTCGCTGCGCATGAGCGCGGCCAACTCGGGGTCCCGCTTCTCCATGATCGCCAGATTCTGTTCGAAGAAACTCATCGTAGATCCTTTCTTGCCCGTCAGACGAGGGCCAGCACGGGTGTGCGATGGGGCACCGGGAAGGTTTCCTGCAACATGTCCTGAATGGCCCGTTTGCCGAGGGGCAGTCCGCGCCGCGAGTCATAGCCCGTCTTGGGCGCCGGCTTGGCGCCCTCGTAGCTCCGTCGCATCACGCCTCGGTTCGGAATCTCGATATGCGGGGGAATGATGAACATATCGTCCACCTCCAGCGCGATCGTGGCCTCGTCCTCGGACATCAAGAGCTCGTACAGTTTTTCGCCGGCGCGGACGCCGACGACCTTGCGCTCCACCGCCGCCTGGTCATGGCCATGTTCCTGGGCGAAGCGTTCGATCACGGCTTCGGCTAGGTCGCCCATGCGGAGTACGGGCATCTTGAGGATGAAAATCTCGCCGCCGACCATTCGGCGCATCGCCTTGAAGACCAGGCTCACCGCCTGCGGAATCGACAGGAAAAAGCGCGTCATGTCCGGATCGGTCAGCGTGACGGGCTGACTCTTGGCGATCTGGTCGATCCAGGCCGGGATGACGGACCCCCGCGAGCCGATGACGTTGCCGAACCGGACACAGGCGAATTTGGTCTGACTCACGCCCGCGTAATGGTGGGCGCTCGTGAACATTTTTTCCGCCAGCAGTTTGGTCCCGCCCATGACATTCATGGGATTGACGGAGATC